>NZ_JAKUVY010000015.1:0-1344 GCF_026782125.1 Streptococcus oralis
TTACAATAGCGTTAAATCGCTTGACAAAGTGACATGTATAATGCTAGAATGTATGTGGTTATTTATGTTTAATACTTAAAGTGTTTGGAGGACTTTAACTACTAAATATCAAATAATCTGTGATTTCTTCTTCGTTTCTCAGGAGAGGGATTAAGAACATTGAAAATAAAATATAGAAAAGAGGAGAAACATGGCAAAAAGCAAAATGCTGAAATTGCTTTCAAAACTTTCAGCTGCAGCTCTTTCTGTCTTGACACTTACATCTGTTTCGACAAATACTGTTAAAGCTGATGACCCGACGCCAAAGGAATTAACGCAAGTTATTACAGGTGTTGAGTTGTTGGATGCTTCAGATACGAAACAGAATGTAACTTCTGAGGGAGATTATGCAGTTCGTACAGGGAATGCCTACAAGCTTCGTGTAACGTTTGATCTCAAACAATACAATGAAAACTTGAACAATGGTGATTATTTCACTTTCGACATTCCTGCACCCATGACAGTCTACAACGGCACTCAACAGTTGGTTGACCCAGCTACGCAAGTAACGATTGGGGAAGCAGTTGTAACATCAAGTGGTAATGACAAGGGTGGTAAAGCAAAAATTACCTTGAAAAACTTGGACAAGTACCTAGCTGCAACCGGTGGAGATAAAGTTAAGGATGTATCTGGTAACTTTGCGGCATCATTCCGCTTCCTAACAGACCAGACTAAGACACCAATTAGCTTTAATTCTTCTTCTATGAAGCAAGAGGTAACTCATACATATACCTCTAAGACAATCACAGGTCCTAAAGTTGGTACTGAGAACTACGCGAAATCTGGTGGACAAGCTTCCCGTGAAAGCTGGAACTCTCCAAAACTAGCAGCTATCGGATCAGTAAGCTCAGGTAATGAGCAATCAAACTGGCGTGTACGTGTGAACACAGAAAAACAAGATTTTGGACAAAACATTGTGCTTCATGACACAATTCCAAATGATGATACATCCTACACACCAGCTCAATACATTCCAGAAAGCTTGAAGATTTACAAGGCTGATATTAACGGCGGTACTTCTGCTGTTCCTCCAGGAGCAGAACTAATGGTAGAAGGCACTGACTATACAGTTGCTTGGAACTCAAACTATACATCATTTGATGTTACAATCAAAGATGGAACGACTTCTTACTTCGTTACATATAGTACTACCACTCCAAATGATGGTACGAAAGTAGCAAATATCATAGCTTTGTCTCTTGCAGACGGAACAAAACTTGCACAAAACACAAGTCGCCCAGGTGCGCTTAGCATGAAAGCGGAAGCAACATCTTTGATTTCTGGTACAATTGTAGCATCTACAGC
>NZ_JAKUVY010000015.1:1433-1834 GCF_026782125.1 Streptococcus oralis
AAACTCGGAGCAGCAGGTTCTACGATCAACCTTAAGGACGAGCCTGTTCCAGCTGTGTTCAATGTAACAGCTAAGAAAGTGGTAGAAGGTCGTACAGATAAACTTCCAAAAGCGGATGAGTTTACCTTTAACCTATATACAGCAGAGAACTTGAAGACTCCAGTAGCCACAGCGAAATCAAAAGCTGATGGAACGATTACCTTCGAGAACATTGAAGTAAAAGGTGCGGGAACTTACCACTACGTCATCAAAGAAGATACTTCAGCAGCAATCAATGGTATCACTTTTGATGAAGCAGGTAAGGAAGTTACTGTAACAGCAGCTTTCCAAGGTGGAGTATTGACAGCTTCTGTTACTTCAGCAGAACCAACTTTCACTAACACTTATAAAGCAGCTTCAAC
>NZ_JAKUVY010000016.1:0-1365 GCF_026782125.1 Streptococcus oralis
CCAATATTGAAATTTCATTTCAAAATAACTTAGCTCCAAAATTGAAGAGCCTATCTGAAACGAAATATTATGAGGGTGGAGAAGCTTCAAAAGCAATGGACCACTATGCTGATATGCTCAATAAAGTCAATGAAGTCGGAGACCTATACCGACGTGCTAATAGTGAGATTTTAAGCATGATGGATCAAATGATCGAACAAGATACCAAGCTTAGAGATGATTTTATAAATGGTCTTGTTGCTGATCCCGCTCTCGTACAAAACTTAAAAACTCTGGGAATCATTCCGCGAGGTGATCAATGACCAAAGATGTAGAACTTCATTCATCGACCTGGAAGACGATGAAACAAGCCATAACGGGCCTCACTGAAAATGCCACAGTCTCTAGCAGTGGCTATGGAAATTACACAAATGCTCAAGCAGGGAGCTATAGTACAGGCACAGCTTCGACCGGATTTGCCAAACGGGTGGAGGATCTGGTCAAGATTTCTGAGAAGGTTCAGAAACTCATCAAGGAAAAGGATACGGACGGGGTCGTTTCCTATACCTATCACGATGAAACCAGCACTGCCCAAACTCTACAAGCCAAACTCTCAACCTTGGAGCGGTATGCTGAGAATGTGAACACCTACATCAAGAAGAATATCGACCGCCCCTTCTATGAGGCTATGGACAAAGTCGGAGCCAAACTTGAAGCCCTTAACATTCAACAGTATAAAACGACTAACAAGATTGGCTATAAGCGCATCGAGTCTGTGAAAGATCCCTATGGCCATCCTGTCGGTACCAAGGAAGTCACCCCACCTGAGATAGGGATTGACGAGCTCTACAAGGTTGATAGCCCTTATAAGGCGTCACTGAAGAAAAGCTATGAGGAGTATAGGAAGAGTAAGGATTATAAGGATCATAGGCTGACCGAGACGGAATATGTCCAAGTTATGCATCAAACCCGATCTTTCGAGTATGTATCGATTGATGATGAAAAGTCCACTACAGAGATGTGGCGAGATTTGACTCTGACCGCGGCTACAGTTGTCTTGTTTGTCTTCTGCCCTCCTGCCGGTGCGGTTCTATCAACGGTCGCAGCAACAGCGGAAATGTATTCCGCCGCTTCTGGCAAGGACTGGGGTACTGGACGCGAGCTGGATGGGAACGAGAGAGCTATGAGGGGAGCCTTTGCCCTGCTTGACTTGATCCCAGCAGGTAAATACCTCAGTGGCTTGGCCAAGACAGGAAAGACTGCAGGGCTCACCGCTGTTAAGACTAGTATCAAAACAGCAGTGAAGGAAGGCATCGAACAAGGCGCTAAGAATTTCGATACCTTTAAAGGGCTATTGAAAAATGTCAAAGGCATGGGGGATAATAT
>NZ_JAKUVY010000017.1:0-1302 GCF_026782125.1 Streptococcus oralis
AAAAATGTCAAAGGCATGGGGGATAATATCTTTTCTCAAATTAAAACCTTTGGCAAACAGCTTGACAATCTCCGGCCGAGTAAGATTCTATCGAATTCAGCAGACGCTCTAAGTGATGGCTTACGCCATGCGGATAATGTTCTAGGTGACGCGGCTCAGAGATTTAGTTTAAACTCCCTAGAACAACTACAACCAGTGACAGGCTCTATTCCATTTGAAGGAGGGAAGTTATCTCATTTAGCAGATAATCTCAGTGCTTTTGCGAAGAATCTAGATGGTAGTGTAGAGGAACTTTCAGAAAATACAGTTAAGTTTTTTGAAAAACCTCTTTCTACTATTGACAGATTTAATGAGATAGATATTGTTAGTTATGCGGAAACTATGAAAAAAAATTATACAGAAATTGATGTTGCTAAATTAACTGATTTAACAACACACAATACAGAATCAAAGACCGCCTTACTTGGTTATTTTCAGCCTAATAGTGTAACTTCTTATGAGCAAGTGGCTCATGCTAATGGCTGGACTTACTTTGATGCTGGAAGTAATGGCTGGAACGCAATGTGGAAAGTGGATCCAGACTTAGCTTATAAAGTAAATGATGAATTCTTGCTAAAACAGATTCAGGAAGGAAAGAATTTTATATTGAGTTCCAATCCAGAAACTGCAGATTTTGTATTTCATACGACTGGTAAAGGGGAATCATTTATGAACGAAATGAATATTCTAAGAGAAAATGGATATAAGTTTGAGAATTTCGGAAATATGTGGAGGGCTTATAAATGAGCGAAGTATACTTGCCTACAAGAGATAGTTTGGGTTATCAGAATGTCAAACAAGCTTTAGAGAAAATTTTTTCGATTGATCTTGATACAATTACGATTAATGAAGGAGATGATGAAAATTTTAATTTTCCGTTCACGTATAATGGTTATCATATGACAATAGGTATTTCATCAACCGGTAAAAATACGCAATTGGAAGCCGGAGAGGGTGGCTTATTTAACATTTGGTTCACTCGAACTGATGAACAGAGATTTTCAATCACTTTTTTATCCAAGGTTATTGATGATAAGAGTATAAGAAGAGTGTATGGACGTGATGAAGAATCAGTCGAACGGACTTTGAATATATTGAAAGACTTTCTAAATTCAGATAAAGCGGAAGTTCTATTGAAGAATTGAATTAATGTTTAGATTTTGTCACGGTGGTGGTGGATCTAACGAAATCACCATGAATCCTGATGAAATGCATACAATCATGCGTTACATCGCCAATATTGAAATTTCATTTCAAAATAAC
>NZ_JAKUVY010000002.1:0-15549 GCF_026782125.1 Streptococcus oralis
TTACTCTTAAATAATAGAGCAACTACATTTGTAGCTTAAAAAACATAAAAAACCGCTATTCTCAGGATTAGCGGTTTTTTATATTTTTATAAAGTATTGTCCAGAAATGATGATTTATAAGTATGGGTTGCCTTTTCAATAAATGGGTTATATAATAGAAGTATAGTTAGAGAAGATTGGTCTGAACATTTTTATAAAGAAAAGGAGAAAAGATGGCATTAAATTTGTTTGATGTTATTCATTATGAAGGTGAGGAAACAAGGAATATACTTGCTTGGAGACATCCTAAAACGAATATCAAGATAGGAGCAACTGTAATTGTAAATCCTGGTCAGAGTGCTGTGTTCTTTTCAAATGGAAGAGCAGTAGCTACTTATGATGCTGGAAAACATAAGATTGAAGGAAATGATATTCAGACAGCTTCAGGAATAAAAAACTTTCTAAGTGGAAGTCTTTCATCTGACTCATCATTTTTGTGGTTTGTAAACACGTACGATTTACAACCGATTGGGTGGGGAACTTCTTCACCTATAATGGTTCGAGATCCAGAAAGTGATATTCCTGTTGAATTGAAAATACATGGGAATTTTATTCCTCGAATTGTAGATTTGGAAGCTTTTATACTAGAATTTATGCCAAGTCACCCTGATCTTATAACAGTTACTATTTTACAAAATAGATTTAGACAAACTGCCAGTGGACTGATTAGTTCAGCTATTTCACAAGTAATATATAACTATAAGATTCCAATTATTGACATTGAGATGCACAGTTTTGATATAGCTGTTGGTTTGTCAGAAATTTTATCTAGCCATTTTGCTAAATATGGAATTAGTATTGAAGAATTTAACATTGAGGCTTTAAAGGTAAATCAGAATAGCAATGGATATAGAGAAATCTTTAAATTCCACAAGCAAATTTTAGAAGCCAAAAGCAAGCAGGCTAGTCGAGATATTGGAGAATATACTTATCAAGAAGAGAGACAATTTGATATTTTAGAAGAGGCAGCTAAAAATAATGATTCTACAGGAAAGCTAATGGGAGCAGGCATGAAAATCGCTATGGGACTTGGTTTAGGAGCTAAATTCGGCAACTTGGTGGATCAGATTGAAGATAGGAATTCATTTGACAAAGATGTTAATCAGCATCAAACTGACATCAAAGGAGAAACGGGCTTAGCTAATTTTTGTAACCAATGCGGGACTGCTTTTTTGGGAGGAGCAAACTTTTGTTCTAATTGTGGGCACGAAAGATAGTTCGAACCTTAGGAGAAAATAATTTTTTATACCATTCTAGTTTGAATATTATCTTTAACTTTTGGTTTTTTGTATTGTCACATTTATTTTTGATTTTATTTGGGAAATCTGGGGTTGCCAGAATTTCCCTTTTTCTTAGAAATCTGAAAACTAAGATTTTTTGTTTTCGTTTTTAGATCTTTCAAATTATGTAATTCTAAGTATGGAAATGTATGAATAAATACAATGATTCCCTGAAAAATATTAGGAAATCTTTTTAAAAGAGTAAGGGATTACTTAGACAAATTCTATGACAAGAGGATATTTTGGATGTACCAAGTATTTCGTTTATTAAGTATACTTTTTATGGGATTGACAAGTGCAACGTTTTTTATTTCTCTATTGTTCTTAACTCTATTTTTAGTACATGGTAAGCCGATTTTCTCAATATTAACTCCTATTGTTTTCTCTTTATCAGGTTTCTTTTTGTCTTCCTTTGCATTTTATAGCTTTGGTGTTTTAGAAAATATAAAAATTAAAGTCAAAGCTTTGGATGAGATATATAATGGGAAAGCTCTTTATAGAGAATATATAGCAACTAGAGGAGAAGAAAGGTGAAGCAGTATATTAAGAATAATTGGAAAACAGGCTTTCATTGGTTAATTTCAAATATAGTAATACTCTGTTTTGTGGTTTTATCACTTGCTATCTTTTCTATAGATGATGAACCAAGAATCTTTATATTGAAAAATCTTGATTTTATAATTTTAGCAAAGTTTGTTGGGATTCCTATTGTGATCAGTTTTTTATTTTTATCATTTCAGAATGTTCCCTTTTTACTAGTTGCTTTAATTATTTTATATTTATTTCGAAAAACAATTAAAGAGTCCTTTTCCTTAAAGAAATTAAAACAGAAGAATTTACTTCAAATGCTTGTTTTAATCATTTTATCATCATTTCTTGAATTTGAAAAATCTAGGGAATGGTCTATTCGATTTCTATTTCTTTTAGCTCCGTGGTATTTGTTTAGTGTGATCTCAATATTGGTAATGACTTATCGTAAGTCAAAGAGAGAAGAAGAAGTCAAGAAACGAAATCAAATACAAGCTTTATTCACCTTATTTGAAAAGCACCAGATTAACAAAAATACATATCCCGTTATTTGTCCATCATGTAGTGGTGAGAATCTGCTTGATCTAGGGCAAGGTAAATCATGTGATTATTGTGGTGCATGGTTATCTAGAAAGGAAATATAAATGAGACGCTATCGTTTAATCATTTCCAAGGTTGTTTATCCTATAGTATCTTTCATATGTATTCTTTCGGGCTTGAAATTTTATCAGTCCATAGATAAGGAAATAAGATGGTTATTAGGAAAAAAAGAAGGATTACTTCACGATTTCTACTTTATGTGGCTTTTAATAGTTACAATTTTGTTTATTTTATTTTTCCTGTTTTTGATTCTATCCTCTTTTTTATTCTTAAAACAGCCACGGATGAAACAATATGATAAAGCTTTGATAACAGTTCTTAAGTTTGAAGAACAAGATGAGGATGTTATTGAAATTAAAGGAAAAGAATTGCGAGATGAGTTATCTTATAAATTATCAGCAAAACGTGTTTATTGTCCTACTTGTCATAAACCTACAGATGGAGTAATTGGAACTAAATTAACTTGTGGAAATTGTGGTAAAACTTTTATAGTTTCTTGATTTGATGACATTCGTAATGAAACAATCTTAATTTTTTAAACAAATAAATTAAGGTTGTATCTAGAAATTTAGTAAGTTTATTTTCTTAAATTAACTTTTATAATACGAAAAGCAACAGCTAAACAGCTGTTGCTTTTGATAACTTTTTTAACTCTTAAACCACGCCTTGTGCAATCATAGCCTAGGCTACATTTTTAAAAGTTGTTTTAGCTGTGTTGAGGAGCTTGATAATGATGTCCTCTAGACGACCAGAGTATATGGACATCTATTCATCTGATGAGAGGGATTTTATCATCCAGATATTCATAGCTAGGTGGCCGGCGGCGTTAGAAAGTGGTTGTTGCAATGCTGTAAAACCATAGTGCTGATAGATGCTCACAGCCGTAACCAGTTCAGTAGAGGTTTCTAGATAAAGCTGTTCATAACCAGCTAGACGGGCTTCCTGGAATATCCGCTTTATCAACCTACTGGAATAACCTTTGCCACGGCAATTTTTAGTGACATACAGTTTTTGTAATTCAGCAATCTTATCAGACACAGGTGCAAAGCCACCGCAGCCAACCAGCTGATCTTCATCTTCCAGAACAAAGTAAGCTGCTCTCTCTTGCTGTTGATAATAGTCGGCCAAATGATCTAGATGAGAATCAAAGTAGACAGTTCCTGGTTTGTCAAGCCCGAATTCTTCAAGGCTAGCTCTAATGAGTTGTGCTACAGCTGGATTGTCTCTCACTTCCATTGACCGTAAGTTCATCATTTGTCCTCCGATAGGATGTATCGACTAATTAAACAATACCTTGCGCAATCATAGCATTGGCTACGTTTTCGAAGGCAGCGATATTTGCTCCTGCAAGGTAGTCAGTTCCAAGACCGTATGTTTCAGCAGTTGTTTTAGCTGTGTTGAAGATGTTTGTCATGATGTCTTTGAGGCGTCCATCAACTTCTTCACGGGTCCATGAAAGGCGAAGGCTGTTTTGACTCATTTCAAGCGCTGATACAGCTACACCACCAGCGTTGGCAGCTTTGGCAGGTCCGTAAAGGATTCCGTTTTCTTTGTAGACTTTAATCGCATCAAGGTCACTAGGCATGTTGGCACCTTCTGATACGCAGATAACTCCTTGAGCAACCAAACGTTTAGCTGCGTCACCATTGATTTCGTTTTGAGTCGCACATGGAAGAGCGATGTCGTAGTTCCCAGCGTAAGTCCAGACAGAACCTTCATGGTAAGTAGCAGAAGCTTTTTCAGCTGCATACTCAGTCAAACGAGTACGGCGTTTTTCTTTAACATCAACCAAAAGATCAAAGTCGATACCGTTTTCATCGATGACATAACCGTTTGAGTCAGATACAGAGATAACAGTTGCACCGAGTTCAGTCGCTTTTTGAAGAGCGTATTGAGCTACGTTACCAGAACCTGAAATGACCACTTTCTTACCAGCAAAACTGTTACCATTAGCTTTGAGCATTTCTTCAGTATAGTAAACCAAACCATAACCAGTTGCTTCTGGACGAATCAAGCTACCACCAAATCCAAGAGGTTTACCAGTCAAGACACCCGCATCAAATTGATTAAGACGTTTGTATTGTCCGTAAAGGTAACCAATTTCACGTCCACCAACACCGATATCACCGGCAGGTACGTCAAGAGATGGTCCGATGTATTTTTGCAATTCAGTCATAAAGCTTTGGCAGAAGCGCATCACTTCAGCATCAGTCTTCCCTTTAGGATCGAAGTCTGATCCACCTTTACCTCCACCAATTGGAAGTCCAGTTAAGACGTTTTTAAAGATTTGTTCGAAGCCAAGGAATTTCAAGATCCCTTGGTTTACAGTGGGGTGGAAACGAAGGCCGCCTTTATATGGTCCAACAGCTGAGTTGAATTGAACACGGTAACCACGGTTGACTTGTACTTTACCTTCACGGTCAACCCAAGGAACACGGAAAGAAATCACGCGCTCAGGCTCAGTGATACGTGCCAAGATGTTTTCTTCGATATACTCAGGGTGTTTTTCAAATACAGGTTCCAAAGTGCTGAAGAATTCTTCAACCGCCTGGAGAAATTCAGCCTCATGCCCGTTACGAGCTTTCACAGTTGCAAACACGCTTTGGATATAGTCTTTAGCAGATGTCATATCGTTCTCCTTTTTGTTGTTATATTTTATTACATGAGCCATTATAGCAGAATTTTTTTTGAGTGTAAAGAAAAAACAGAAATTTTCAAAAAATTCTTTCAATTTATAAAACCGAACGTTTTATATAGAAATTAGTTTCTCAAAGAGAAAATCTTAAAGTATGGTATAATATTAGAAATAAAAGGAATCTGGAGGATCAGAATCATGGTATCAACGAAAACACAAATAGCTGGATTTGAGTTTGACAATTGCTTGATGAATGCAGCGGGTGTGGCTTGTATGACGATAGAAGAGCTTGAAGGGGTCAAAAACTCAGCGGCAGGTACTTTTGTTACGAAGACTGCGACCTTGGACTTCCGTCAGGGAAATCCTGAACCACGTTACCAGGATGTTCCACTTGGTTCTATCAACTCCATGGGCTTGCCAAATAATGGCTTAGACTACTATCTGGACTATCTTTTGGACTTGCAGGAAAAAGAGCCAAACCATACTTTCTTCCTATCTCTGGTTGGCATGTCTCCAGAAGAAACACATACCATCTTGAAAAAAGTTCAAGAGAGTGAGTTCAAAGGACTGACAGAGCTTAATCTCTCTTGTCCAAATGTTCCAGGAAAACCTCAGATTGCCTATGATTTTGAGACAACAGACCGTATCTTGTCTGAAGTATTTGCCTACTTTACCAAACCTCTTGGGATCAAATTGCCACCTTATTTTGATATTGTCCACTTTGACCAAGCGGCTGCTATTTTCAACAAATATCCGCTCAAGTTTGTTAACTGTGTTAACTCTATCGGAAACGGCCTTTATATAGAAGATGAGTCGGTTGTTATTCGCCCTAAAAATGGTTTTGGTGGGATTGGGGGAGAGTATATCAAGCCGACTGCTCTTGCTAATGTGCACGCCTTTTTCCAACGTTTAAATCCGCAAATCAAAATCATCGGAACAGGTGGCGTTCTGACGGGTCGTGATGCCTTTGAACACATCCTCTGCGGTGCTAGCATGGTGCAAGTAGGGACCACCCTACACAAAGAAGGTGTCGGTGCTTTTGAACGTATTACCAATGAACTAAAAGCAATCATGGCAGAAAAAGGTTATGAGAACCTAGAAGATTTCCGTGGGAAATTGCGCTATATTGATTAAAGTTAGAAAAAAATCAGAAGAAAGGAGAGAAGATGCTTGCCATTGAAGACAGTCAGAAGTTGACTTTATCAAGTCTATCTAGCTTGAACTTATTTACAGGGACAGACCAGGGCCAGTTTGAAGTTATGAAGAGTCAAGTGTTGAAGCAGATTGGTTATGATCCAGCTGATCTCAACTTTGCCTACTTTGATATGAAAGAAGTAGTCTATAAGGATGTGGAACTGGAGCTGGTTAGTCTTCCTTTCTTTGCGGATGAAAAAATCGTGATATTAGACCATTTTGTCGATATCACAACAGCCAAGAAACGTTTTTTAACAGATGATGAGCTCAAGTCATTTGAGGAATACCTTGATAACCCTTCGCCAACAACCAAGTTGTTGATTTTTGCTGAAGGAAAACTGGATAGCAAAAGACGGTTGGTCAAACTGCTTAAACGAGATGCGACAGTATTTGATGCTATTGAACTCAAGGAACAAGAATTGCGCCAGTATTTCCAAAAATGGAGTCAGACACAAGGTCTGCAGTTTGTGGGGCAATCCTTTGAAAATCTACTTATCAAATCTGGTTTTCAATTTAGCGAAATCCAGAAAAATCTTCTCTTTTTACAGTCTTATAAGTCAGATGGCGTGATTGAGGAGAAGGATATTGTCGAGGCTATTCCAAAGACCTTGCAAGACAATATTTTCGACTTAACTCAGTTTATTTTAGCTAAGAAGATTGATCAGGCGCGTGACTTGGTTAGAGATTTGACCTTGCAAGGGGAGGACGAAATCAAGCTCATAGCTGTCATGTTAGGACAGTTTCGAACCTTTACTCAAGTGAAGATTTTATCAGAGACTGGTCAGACGGAATCGCAGATTGCAAGCAGTCTGGGAACTTACTTGGGGCGCAATCCTAATCCTTATCAAATCAAGTTTGCACTGAGAGATTCGAGAGGGATTTCCTTAGGTTTTCTCAAGCGAGCGATTTCTTATTTGATCGAAACAGACTACCAGATTAAGACAGGGGTCTATGAAAAAGGGTACTTGTTTGAAAAGGCACTTTTGCAGATCGCGACAGAAGCAAATTGAGCAAAAAACTTGAAAAAAGAGGATGATTGCGTTATCATTTTCATATAGAAAGAAAAAGAGGTATTACAGATGGCTATTATCTTACCAGACCTTCCATACGCATATGACGCTTTGGAACCATACATCGATGCAGAAACAATGCACTTGCACCATGACAAACACCATCAAACCTACGTCAACAATGCAAATGCAGCTCTTGAAAAACACCCTGAAATCGGTGAAGACCTTGAAGCTTTGCTTGCTGATGTAGAATCTATCCCAGCTGATATCCGCCAAGCGCTTATCAACAACGGTGGTGGACACTTGAACCACGCTCTTTTCTGGGAATTGATGACTCCTGAAAAGACTGCTCCTTCAGCAGAACTTGCAGCAGCAATCGATGCAACATTTGGTTCATTTGAAGAGTTCCAAGCAGCCTTTACAGCAGCAGCTACAACTCGCTTTGGTTCTGGCTGGGCATGGTTGGTTGTCAACAAAGAAGGGAAGCTTGAAGTGACTTCTACAGCCAACCAAGACACACCAATCTCAGAAGGTAAAAAACCAATCTTGGGCTTGGACGTTTGGGAACATGCTTACTACGTGAAATACCGCAACGTGCGTCCTGACTACATCAAAGCTTTCTTCTCAGTGATTAACTGGAACAAAGTAGACGAGCTTTACGCAGCAGCTAAATAATAAAATATGGAGGGAAGAATTGTTCTTCTCTTTTTAAGGTTATAAAGCAGCAGTCTGACAGAATCGTCAGACTTTTTTCATTTTCAGGATATTCGTGCCAACTTGTAGAAAATATGGTAAAATAGAGTGTTAAGTAATCACGGAAAAGGAAGACTATGCGTAAAGAAATTGCACCTGAATTATACAATTATAACAAGTTTCCTGGCCCAGAATTTCAGGTAAATGGGGATAAGGTTGAGACTGAAGGGATTGCTTTTACCTTGGTTGAAAATATCAAGGATGCCTTCGATGTGACCGTCTTTAATCAACGCTTCTCAGAAGTGTTGACCAAGTTTGATTATGTCGTGGGGGACTGGAGCAATGAACAGCTTCGCCTACGCGGTTTTTACAAAGACGATCGAACTGAGGAAAAAATTGAAAAAATCAGTCGCTTACAGGATTATCTTTTAGAGTATTGTAGTTATGGTTGTGCTTATTTTGTCCTAGAAAACCAAGCACCTAAGCGTGCGTCGTTTGACAAGAAAATGCGTAAAAAGGAAGAGGAAAACCTTCCTAGAAGAGGAAAGAAACCTTCGCAAAACAAGAGAAAACCAAATGCGGATAAGAGAAATAGACGTCGTCATAAGGACCAAAAGTCTCAGAAAGAGGACAAGGGACAGCGCCATTTTGTCATTCGTCAGAAATAGATAGAGAATAAGGAGAAGAGATGAAACCGTCTATTTATAGTTTAACACGTCAAGCCATGCAAGAATGGGTATTAGAACAAGGAGAAAAGAAATTCCGAGCAGATCAGATCTGGGAATGGCTCTACCGTAAACGTGTCCAGTCATTTGAAGAAATGACCAACCTTTCCAAGGGTTTGATTGCCAAGCTCAATGAGCAGTTTGTCGTAAATCCTTTGAAACAACGAATTGTACAAGAGTCAGCTGACGGTACTGTTAAGTATCTTTTTGAGTTGCCAGATGGTATGTTGATTGAAACCGTACTGATGCGTCAACACTACGGGCTGTCAGTCTGTGTGACCACTCAGGTCGGTTGTAATATCGGTTGTACCTTCTGTGCATCAGGCTTGATCAAGAAGCAACGTGACCTTAATAACGGTGAAATTGTAGCGCAGATCATGTTGGTTCAGAAATACTTTGATGAGCGTGGGCAGGACGAACGTGTCAGCCATATCGTTGTCATGGGAATTGGTGAACCATTTGATAACTACAACAATGTTTTGAATTTTGTCCGTACCATCAATGATGACAAGGGGATGGCTATCGGTGCTCGTCACATCACAGTTTCAACTTCAGGTTTGGCCCATAAAATTCGTGATTTTGCTAATGAAGGCGTACAGGTTAATCTGGCTGTTTCCCTTCACGCACCTAATAATGAATTGCGCTCAAGCATCATGAAAATTAACCGTGCCTTTCCGATTGAAAAACTCTTTGCTGCTATTGAGTACTATATCGAAACAACCAATCGCCGTGTGACCTTTGAATACATCATGCTCAATGAAGTCAACGACGGAGTAGAACAAGCCTTGGAATTGGCTGAGTTGCTCAAGAACATCAAGAAATTATCATACGTCAACTTGATTCCTTATAACCCAGTTAGTGAACATGACCAATATAGCCGTAGTCCTAAAGAGCGCGTGATGGCCTTCTACGATACCCTCAAGAAAAAAGGGGTCAACTGTGTTGTTCGTCAAGAACATGGTACTGATATTGATGCAGCTTGTGGACAATTGCGCTCCAATACAATGAAACGTGACCGCCAGAAGGCAGTCGCAGCGGTAAATCCATAAAATGACTAGAAAAAGAGAATTAATCTTGAAATTGGGAGTGGCTATTTACAGTCTTTGCATTGCCTGTTTTTGTTTTACTCCCCAGCCTCAACTTCCTACAGGAGTGGAAACTCCAGGTATTCAAACTTTTGGACGCCTGGTTTTTCTTTTAACTCCCTTAAACTCCCTGTGGAATCTAGGTGAAGTGACCAGTTTGGGACAAGTTATTTGGATCTTTTTGCAGAACATTTTAAATGTCTTCTTGCTCTTCCCTCTGGTCTTTCAACTGCTCTACCTCTGTCCAAACTTACGAAAAACGAAAAAAATCGTATTTCTCAGTTTTCTTCTGAGCTTAGGAATTGAATGTACGCAGCTGGTCTTAGATTTTTTCTTCGACTTTAATCGCGTCTTTGAGATTGATGATTTGTGGACCAATGCCCTAGGAGGCTATTTGGCTTGGCTCCTCTATAAAGGATTGCATAAAAACAAGATAAGGAATTAGAATGAGTATTTTAGAAGTTAAAAATTTGAGTCATGGTTTTGGTGACCGTGCAATTTTTGAAGATGTGTCTTTCCGTCTCCTCAAGGGAGAGCATATCGGCTTAGTCGGTGCCAATGGTGAAGGAAAATCAACCTTTATGAGCATCGTGACAGGTAAGATGTTGCCAGATGAAGGGAAGGTGGAGTGGTCCAAATATGTGACTGCTGGCTATCTGGATCAGCACGCTGTGCTAAAGGAAGGTCAAACCGTGCGTGATGTCTTGCGTACAGCCTTTGATGAGCTTTTCAAAGCAGAAGCACGTATCAATGACCTCTATATGGAAATGGCTGAAGACGGAGCGGATATTGACGCGCTGATGGAAGAAGTAGGAGAGCTCCAAGACCGTTTGGAGAGTCGTGATTTCTATACCTTGGATGCTAAGATTGATGAAGTAGCGCGTGCTCTCGGTGTCATGGACTATGGCATGGATACAGATGTAACAGCCTTATCAGGTGGACAAAGAACCAAGGTGCTTTTGGCTAAACTCCTCCTCGAAAAGCCAGATATTTTGCTGCTTGACGAGCCAACCAACTACTTGGATGCTGAACACATTGACTGGCTCAAGCGTTATCTCCAAAACTATGAAAATGCCTTTGTCCTTATTTCGCATGATATTCCTTTCCTCAACGACGTAATCAATATCGTCTATCATGTTGAAAATCAACAATTGACTCGCTATTCTGGTGACTACTACCAGTTCCAAGAAGTCTATGCTATGAAGAAATCTCAGTTAGAAGCGGCCTATGAACGTCAACAGAAAGAGATTGCAGACCTCAAGGATTTCGTGGCTCGAAACAAAGCGCGTGTTGCAACGCGTAATATGGCCATGTCCCGTCAAAAGAAACTGGACAAGATGGACATCATCGAACTGCAAAGCGAGAAACCAAAGCCGTCCTTTGATTTCAAACCAGCTCGTACACCTGGGCGCTTTATCTTCCAAGCCAAGGACTTGCAGATTGGTTATGACCGTCCCCTTACCAAACCCTTAAATCTTACTTTTGAACGCAATCAAAAGGTTGCTATCATTGGAGCAAATGGTATCGGGAAAACAACCCTCTTGAAGTCTCTCTTGGGTATTATCCCACCAATCGCTGGAGAAGTTGAACGTGGTGATTACCTAGAACTTGGTTATTTTGAGCAAGAAGTAGAAGGTGGCAATCGTCAAACACCTCTAGAAGCGGTCTGGAACGCCTTTCCAGCACTCAATCAGGCAGAGGTTCGTGCAGCCCTTGCTCGTTGTGGTTTGACAACTAAGCATATCGAAAGCCAGATTCAGGTCTTATCAGGTGGGGAACAAGCCAAGGTGCGTTTCTGTCTCTTGATGAATCGAGAAAATAACGTCTTAGTGCTGGACGAGCCGACCAACCACCTAGATGTGGATGCTAAGGAAGAACTCAAACGGGCGCTTAAAGAATACAAAGGAAGCATTCTTATGGTTTGTCACGAACCAAACTTTTATGAAGGCTGGATGGACCAAATCTGGGACTTTAACAAGCTAACTTAAAAGCACTAAAAAGGCCAAGTCGAAATGACTTGGCTTTTTTGACTAGTAATTTAAAAAGCTTTCAACTTCAGATTTCTCAATTTCTTTACCGTAGTGGCAAATCGGACAAGAAACGAAGTAGCTTTTACCATAAGGGAAAAGTGGAATCCAGTAGAGGGTGAACTTGCGTCCAGTTTCTACAATCTCCCAAGTGTCAACATTGTTACAATGACCACATTCGATCGCAGTTTGCGTATGTCCCAAATCTTTCTGATAACCTTTAGAACCCCAAAATAAAATCATTTCATCGTCTCCTTATCTGTTGATGGCTTATTTTTTGCTGAAGTCGTAGTCCTTGACTACTTCGATACTGTCAATGGTGATAGCGGTAGTTGGTTTGTCTTTCTCATCTTTTTCAGCTTTGGCAATCTTGTCAACAACGTCCATGCCATCGATGACTTGACCAAAGACAGGGTGTTTGCCGTCTAGACTTGGATTTCCACCTTCTTTATAGGCTTCGATGATTTTCTTTGGATACTTGCTTGTAGGGAGTTTAGCTGAAATATCTGTTGAGTTTTGGTTGATGAAGAACTGGCTACCGTTGGTGTTTGGTTGTCCAGTGTTAGCCATAGCAAGGGCTCCTCGGATATTGTATAGGTAAGGAGAGATTTCATTTTTGAAACCAGTTCCCTTGTCCTTTGTTTTATCCTTATCATGCCAGATAGATTGGCCCCCTGTACCATCTCCCTTAGGATCTCCAGTTTGGACCAAAGAAATCAATCGTGTCAGCTTTAATGGTGCACCGGCGAAGTTTGACATTCGTAGCTGGAGTCCTGACCACACCAAGATGGGGAAAGGAATTACCCTCTCAAATGAAGAATTTCAAATCATGGTGGATGCTTTTAAGGGAGATAAGTAAACAATAAGGAGTGGGATTATCCCACTTTTTTTCATCAAAATTGAAACTATAATTACACCGAAAAAGCTAATTTGAACTAATTTAGTATAGAATATCCACAGTATTTTACAAAGGAGTTTTAAGAAAATGTGTGTTAAAATCAAAATAGTTAGATAAATTTTGTTTTAAAAGATTAATTGCTTGATAAATCAAAGAAAAACGAATATAATAATATAAATTGGTTTAGTAAAATTAGTTAAGTAATGCACAAAGTTTTAAATCTGTTTTTAGAAGATTAAGATTAAAGTGTAATATTTATATAGATAAAATTAACCTTTAGGAGGAGTTTTATATGGGAGGACTTAAGAAATCCCTGTTTTTGGGTTATTCTCGGTCGTCTGTTCATGAGGTAGTGAATGAACTCAAGTCTCAAGTAAATGAGTTGGAAATCCGTAATTCACAGTTGCTTAGAACCATTGAGGAACTTAAAGATAAAGAACTGTTTGTTTCGGAGGCTATTGTTGAGGCTAAACGTGTATCTATTGATATAATTTCAGAAGCTGAGGTTCAGTCTGAACAGTTAGTTAATGAGATGAAAACTCGCATCGAGCAATCAGTAGAAGAGCTCAAGCAGTTGGAAGTTACTAAACAAGATATTATGAACCGAACTGAATTTATCAAACATGAGTTGAAGCAACTTCTTGAGAATCAAATCACTATAATTGATAATATTGATACAGGAGGGGTTCATCATATAGAACACATTATAGATGATCTTCTATCTATTAGTCGTGAACATCTAGATAGAGCAAGTAGAATTCTTAGTCTTGAAAATTCAACTTCAGAAGACGCTATCCAAAATGGAAAATCTAATGTTTCTTACTTGACTCCTGAAAATAATAATGTGACAGATTTAAATGGACCACCTATTTTCAGTGTGGGTTCATTTTAGGAAGGTTGGTATATGCTTAACATCAATACTGTTTTTCAAGAGTTTTTTAAAAAACGTCAAATCAACCTACAAAAGGTTGATCGTGAGGATGGAAAAATATACAAGGGACGTTTATCCGTCCCAGAGGAACACTTGGTAGAATTTGCTTTTTGGATAGAAAATACAGAGGAAACTGGTGTTGCTCAGATTATTTTTAATAATCTAGCTGTATTAGAGGATCAGAATAATCGTTCGGACTTTCTTGAAAAAATCAATGAACTAAATCGCATGTATGGTTTGTATTACTATCTGGTTCTTGATGTTGATAATCGTGTTTTTGCTCGCTACGTGACCCATGTAACCTCGCAAAACTATGAGATATTATTTGATATCTTTCAAAAGGGACCACAGATTATCAGTGAAATTATTAAGGAATTAAATTAAAAGGAGTATATAATGGCAATTAATGAGAGAAAAAATCAATTCTCAATTCGTAAATTTTCTTTTGGTGCTGCCTCTGTTGTAATTGGAATCTCTGCTTTAGGCTTCGTAAATCAAACTGTCCAGGCAGAAGAATCTTCAACTATCATGGGAACTGAAGTGCTGGAAAATGAAAATAAAGTTAAAGTAATGTTGGACTTTTTTGAAAATCCTACACCAGCTATCAAGCGGGTAAATGAACAAATTGCTGAAATTAAAGAAGAAAAAGAAGTTGTTCGTAATCCAAACGACTATTCTCAAGATAGTTTCCAAAATTATACTGAAGCAGTAAAAGTAGCAGAAGCTGCTATTCCAGCAGCTGAAAAAGCTGTTGAAAAAGCTGAAGAAATTCAAGGGAAATCTGAAAAATTACGAAAAGAAATGGAAACTGTTTTGCCTCCAGAAGTTCGTAAAGATATTAACTATAACGTAGTTACCCAAGAGCAAAAACGTGCGATGAACGATCGGTTTAAAGAGATGTATTCAGAAGTTAATTACCGTACTACATATATCTCTGCAACAAAAGCGCTCAGTGACTCAAATACTAATCTAAAATCTGCAGTTAAAGCTTTGGTTGAATCAACTGCGAAGGAATTAGCTAATGATGGAACTTTTGAAGATAAAGTACCAGAAACTTCAAAAATTAAGGTTAAGAGTTTTGAAAGTTTGACTTCAGATGATCAAGGTAAAATTTCAAGTTTAATTGAAGAGCATTTTAATTTATCAGCTTTCTCACCATCATTCTCATACGATAATTCCAATGCTATTGTCACATACGAGGATAAATCGATTACACGTCTCCCGTTGACTGCGGTTGCAATTGCTGAATCTAGTTCAACTCCTACCCTAACTCCAACACCAACAGTTAAGAAAGCTATTCTTGAATCAGCGATTTCAAGGGCAACAGAGGCTCTTACGCCAGCTGATACAACTAATAAAACCGAAGATAGTGTTAAAGCTTATGAAAAGGCGCTTGTTCTCTTAGCAAATGAGAAAGCAAAGGCTGAGGCTGTCAATACCGACTCTAAATCAGATCAACCTAAGGTAGATCAAGCAGTTAAAGATTTGACTGCTGCAATTACTGCAGTCGAGTCAACAAAATCTAAGCTTATAGAGAAACCAAAACCGATTGTTGTTGAAAAAGATGAGACCAAGGTAGAAGTTAAAGCATATAAGACTATTCGTCGCGATAATGCAGACCTTGACAAAGGAACTGAAAAGATTGTTCAAGAAGGTAAAGATGGTAGTGTCACTACGGTTGAACACGTTGTCTTAGTTGATGGTGTGGAAACTGAACGCAAAGTTGTTTCAACTAATAAAATTGATGCAGTTAATCAAATTATTGAAGTAGGAACAAAAGAAGTAGTCACTCCAGTTAAACCAGTAGAACCAGTTAAACCGGTAGAACCAGTTAAACCGGTAGAACCAGTTAAACCGGTAGAACCAGTTAAACCAGTAGAACCAGTTAAACCAGTAGCTCCAGT
>NZ_JAKUVY010000002.1:15613-21598 GCF_026782125.1 Streptococcus oralis
CAGTTAAACCAGTAGATTCAGTTAAACCAGTAGCTCCATTTAAACCAGTAGATTCAGTTAAACCAGTAGCTCCAGTTAAACCAGTAGCTCCAGTTAAACCGGTAGAACCAGTTAAACCAGTAGCTCCAGTTAAACCGGTAGAACCAGTTAAACCGGTAGATCCAGTTAAACCAGTAGCTCCAGTTAAACCAGTAGATTCAGTTAAACCGGTAGAACCAGTTAAACCAGTAGATTCAGTTAAACCGGTAGCTCCAGTTAAACCAGCTGATAAAACTATTAATAATTTGGAAGTGTCTGAAAAAGTACAACTACCAAAGACTGGTACTGAATCAAATATTTACTCAGCCCTAGGGATTTCACTTATGGCTGTTACAGTTCTTGGTTTATTCTTAAGAGAAAAAGATATAGTAAGAAATAAAAGGAGATAATTATGAAATTTGAAAAACGACAACGATTTGCTATTCGTAAATTTAGTGTAGGAGTAGCTTCGGTGCTTGTTGGGCTGTTTTTCGTCGGTTCGATGGTTAATGCATCTCAAGTAAATGCAAGTGAATTAAAAAGTGAAGAGGGGGTAGAGGTTAATAAGGGAGTTGAAGAAAGATCTACTAAGGAAGTAACCTCTGAGAAAATTAGTGTTCCAGAACCATATCGTGCCCCTGCGACTTTTGTAGCACCTACTACAGAAAATGATTCGACTGTAGTTTCAACCACTGAGTCAACTACGGAAGTAACTGTAAAAGAAACGGAAAAAACAACTGTTGCGATAGCTCCATCAACTGCACCAGTAGCAGAAAAAAAGCCAGAACTTAAAGTTGATGAAAAAGAAGTTCCAGAAACTGAAGCTAAACCAGAGGTAGACGCTATTCTTCAACCTCTTAAAGAACAGTTGAACAATAGCATTCTTGAAGCAAAAGCTGTTAATCAAGAAGCTGAAAAACAAGAAGCTAAACTAGACGATAGTGAATCTAAAAAAGTTCTTTCAGATGCACTTCAAGCTTCAAAAGCAGAGTTGGTAGCAGCTCAACAACTTTCTGAAAAAGCTCAATTAACTAAAGCTGATTTAGAACTTAGCATTGGACGCCTTCAATCTGCCATCGAGTCCGTCTACACAGAAATGAAACGATCAGGTCACTCAGGTTTCGTATCATATATGCTTGCTGATAATGCGAGTACTCCATCAGATGGTACGACACCGTATATGACCATCGAGAACTATAGTGGTTTCCAATATCTCATACATAACGGTACAACTGTTGAAGTTAGATATAAGATGGGTCTTACTCGTATTACTTCTGATGAGGTTGAACTATCACAAGGTGCAAAAGATCTAGGCCTTACTTATGATCCAGTTGGAGAATATGTCTACGGGACTCTTAATCTTAATGGTGGAATCCCAATCGGAACCTATGACATTGGTTTGGTTTCTAAAACCAATCCTAATGTGAAGGCAACTCTTCCTTTAACAATAACTAAACCACACTCATATGCCTTGTCTACTCTCTCTGAGGACCGACTTGACTTATCTGCATCAAAAACTGATAATTATTATGACCGAGAAACAGGCGACATGGGGGAAAATAATACTCGTGTTAATAGATATACGATTCCAACAACACCATTTGGTTATTACCTGACGACTGATTCTAGTGCTAATAAACCTGTTACAGTAGCAGATGCTAAGCCTGATACACCAAAGTATAATACTGAGCTTGGGCTCTATGTTGCGGACTCTTCTAGAGTAACTAATTTCCCATCAACACCAGTTTTATTGGAGCGCATCGAACGTTTGGATACAACGCCAGAAGTAGAATATGAATTGGCAGTTGTCGGAGATCCGTATGGTAAGTTTTATGATGATGAAAATTGGATGGTTCATGACCCAAGACACACGCCGTATCGACTACGCTTTACCAAACTTCCTGCTCAACAGGGGACATTTACGATTAAGTTTAAAACTATCGATAAACTGGGACAAGAACGTATCTTTAATGTAGAGTTAACTACAGAAGAACGTTCAAAAGCTACACCTTATGATGACAACGGATTTTATCTTACAAATGCGGATGTCAAATTTACTCCAAATACTAAAACTGCAGTCTTAAATAAAGAGGGAATCGTATCAGTTCCTCGTTCAGATAAAGAACAAACTATTGGTAAGATTGAACTAAACAAGGTCAACGCTACAGTTAAACCTGTTCGTTTCCCTGACGGTACTGAGTATGACGAAGCCACTCAAACCATTAAGAAAAAGGCCGGTGTTAAGCTAGCACCTGGTAAGTATAACTTTGAAGTACGTGCCATCGATGGTCACTTTGGAGATAATGCGCCAAACCGTATCTTCCAGTTTGAGGTAACAGATGTTATCAGCCCAATTGACCACCAAGTCTGGAAAGAGGGAGAAAAGTTCCCAAGCATTCCAGTAACTCTTGAAGGTGGATCGACAATCGCGAATATTCGTGTAACGACTAATAGCGGAGACACCTACGCTACAGTAAGCTCTGATAATATCACTAAAACACTAGAAGGTTACGGGGTTCTTCAAACTACTGAAAATCAAACTGCACGTGTAGAAGTTGACTACTATAATGCCGATGGTGGTATCTCAACTACCTTTACAACCTTCACTTTTGAAGTTAAGCCACGTGATGGAATTGGACTTGACCTTGATGTAACCAACCATGAACAAACCATCAAAGAAGGTGAAAAGTTCAAGGATATGGTCATCACTCACACTAATGGAGCAACTTTAAAAGTTGATACAGCATCTCTTCCTAAGGGCACTCGCTATAATAAAGCAACAAAAACGATTGCTGGTAAAGGTTTAGTCGAAGGGACATACCGCATCAAAGTTTTAGCAGAAAAAGATGGTCAAGCTGTACAAAAATATGTTACTTTAACAGTATTGCCTGGTCCATTGCATGCTGAAAACTATACTCGTGAAGTTACAGTCGGCGATGAAATCGATCCAATTGAAATTGCGATTCCAAATAGAGCAGAATTTTCTGGAGATATTCGTGGTGAACTTGGTCTTAACTATGATTATAATGCAAAGATTCTTTCTGGAACTACAAATTCAGTTGGTACTAAAACATATACTTATAAATTAACACGTGGTTTAGAAGAAGCTACTGGTACAATCACTATCACAGTTAAACCCAGACCAATTAAGGTAAATAGTGGTGAACAAACGGTTGAAGTCGGAACTCCTATCACTAATTTTGTAATTCAACCGAGTGAAGGTGCTGACATTAGATCTGGTAACTATGATTGGGCTGCAGATGGAGTTAGCAATCTACCTAATGGTCTGACTTATGATCCTGATACAAAGACGATTTCTGGTACTCCAACTTCAGTTGGTGAGTATACTGTTACCTATACGGCATTCTATAGAGGATTGAGAAATGATACTGCCCAAGGAACCTTTAAGCTTACTGTTACTAAGAAACCTATCCAAGTAACTGGTGGTCAGACTGAAGTTCAAGTATTGTCTAAGATGACTCCTGTGAAGGTTGAGGCTTCAGAAGGAGCAACTATTTCAGTTGACCTTAATGACTATAGCAAACCTTCTAATCCTTTAACTGGCAAATATCCAAGTATTTTACCAGAAGGGGTCACTTATGATGAGTCAACTCATACCTTCTCTGGTACACCTAAAAAGGTCGGTACCTATCGTATCCCTGTCAAGGCTCGCTACGAAAACTTGTATGGAAATGACGAAGCTAGTGGAGAGGTCGTTATCACAGTTACCGAATCACCTGTTGCTATCGAGATTTCAAACAAAGAGCAAACTGTAACAGTTGGTGATGCTATTACTCCTGCAGTAGTAACTCACAATAATCTTTCAACTGTCACAATGAAGACACCGTACGGCTTAGTAGAAGAATCTGAGATTAACGCTCTTATCGCAGAATATGGTTTGACATATGATCCTGCTACTAAGACATTTACTGGCACACCTACAAAAGCTGGTACTTTCACAATTCGTATGCAGGCTACTAACCCTGCTGAAGTGGGAGGAGCTTCAGCTATCGATACATTTACTCTTACAGTAAATCCTAAAGCTGAGAAAGATCTTGATCTTAAAGTTTCTGGTGGTCGTCAACTTGTTCAACTAGGTAAAGCGATCACTGATATCACTTTAACTCACACTCCTGGTTCTGAGCTTACACTTGATGAAGCAAGTCTTCCTGCTGGTGTGACATTCGACGCTGCTACTAAGATAATCTCTGGTACTCCAACGGCAGTAGGTAGTTACACAGCTAAAGCTACAGCAACCCTTGATGGCAAATCTGTATCTAAAGATGTCATCATCGATGTTGTGGATATCAAAGATGGTAAAGACGGAAAAGATGGAAAATCACCAGTCGTAACTGTTAAAGATAACGAAGACGGTACCCACACAGTTAAAGTTGTGAACCCAGATGGAACAACAACTGAGACAGTTATCAAGAATGGTAAAGATGGTAAGACACCAACTGTAACCGTTAAAGATAACGAAGACGGTACCCACACAGTTAAAGTTGTAAACCCAGATGGAACAACAACCGAGACAGTTATCAAGAATGGTAAAGATGGTAAGACACCAACTGTAACCGTTAAAGATAACCAAGATGGTACTCACACAGTTAAAGTTGTAAACCCAGATGGCGAAACAACAGAAACAATCATCAAAGACGGTAAGAACCCATCAGTAACAACAGAACGTGGTGAAGACTCAGAAGGTAACACAGGTACATGGGTAATCACACATGATCCTGCTGGAACTGAAACAGGTCGTACATTCGTTAAAGATGGTAAAGATGGTAAAGACGGAAAATCACCGGTCGTAACCGTTAAAGATAACGAAGACGGTACCCACACAGTTAAAGTTGTGAACCCAGATGGAACAACAACCGAGACAGTTATCAAGAATGGTAAAGATGGTAAGACACCAACTGTAACCGTTAAAGATAACCAAGATGGTACTCACACAGTTAAAGTTGTAAACCCAGGTGGCGAAACAACAGAAACAATCATCAAAGACGGTAAGAACCCATCAGTAACAACAGAACGTGGTGAAGACTCAGAAGGTAACACAGGTACATGGGTAATCACACATGATCCTGCTGGAACTGAAACAGGTCGTACATTCGTTAAAGATGGTAAAGATGGTAAAGACGGAAAATCACCAGTCGTAACTGTTAAAGATAACCAAGATGGTACTCACACAGTTAAAGTTGTAAACCCAGATGGAACAACAACCGAGACAGTTATCAAGAATGGTAAAGATGGTAAGACACCAACTGTAACCGTTAAAGATAACCAAGATGGTACTCACACAGTTAAAGTTGTGAACCCAGATGGTGAAACAACAGAAACAATCATCAAAGACGGTAAGAACCCATCAGTAACAACAGAACGTGGTGAAGACTCAGAAGGTAACACAGGTACATGGGTAATCACACATGATCCTGCTGGAACTGAAACAGGTCGTACATTCGTTAAAGATGGTAAAGATGGTAAAGATGGTAAAGACGGAAAAGACGGTAAGACACCAACTATTACTATCGAGTCTGGTAAAGACGAAGAAGGTCGTTCAGGTGTTTGGGTAATCGTACGTGATTCTGAAGGAAACATCACTAGCCGTAACTTTATCCGTGATGGTAAAGATGGTAAGACACCAAAAGTTCGTACTGAATCAGGTAAAGATAAAGAAGGAAATACTGGTGTTTGGGTAATCACCGAAGATGGCGATGGTAAGGAAACTAGCCGTACCTTTGTTCGTGATGGTAAAGATGGTAAAACACCAAGTATTACTACTGAACCTGGTAAGAACAAGGAAGGTCAATCAGGATACTGGATTATTATCAAGGATGGTGAAGGTAAAGAAACAAACCGTATCTTTATCCGTGATTGTGGATGTCCTAAGAAAGAGGATCCAAAACCGAAACCACAACCAGATCCGAAACCACAACCACAACCGGATCCGAAACCACAACCACAACC
>NZ_JAKUVY010000004.1:0-77732 GCF_026782125.1 Streptococcus oralis
ATTCCAGGTCAAGGAACTTACACTATTGCACCAGATGGTACAGTGACCTTCACCCCAGACAAACAGTTTGTCGGAAAACCAGAACCAGTCACAGTGAAACGTGTGGATGAGAATGGTACCCCAGTCACTGCGACTTATCGTCCAACAGTTGTAGATCCGTCTACTGGTCATGACACGGCTTCTACAGGAGCAAAAGGCCAACTACAAGTAGCAACACCAGTGTTTGATGGGCATATCGATACTACAGTTCCACCAACATTTGAGGATGGTAGCACGACTATGGTTGTTCCGGGTGAAGGAAGCTATACAATTGATAAAGATGGTAAGATTACCTTTACTCCAGAACCAGACTTTGTTGGTACAGCTAAAGGATTGGTTGTGAAACGTTTGGATGTATATGGAAATGTAGTTACTGCTCACTACACACCAACTGTCCTTGGACAAACACAAGTGAGTGATGCGACATCAGAAGGTCTTAAAGGTCAAACTCAGACTGGTAAACCAAACTTTACAGGTGATGTCGATCTGACAGTTCCGCCAACCTTTGAAGATGGAACAACTGAAAAAGTCGTTCCGGGTGAAGGAACTTATGTAATCTCACCAGATGGCACCGTCACCTTTACCCCTGAGGCAGACTTTGTAGGACAAGCCAAAGGTGTGAAAGTGATCCGTAAAGATCGCAATGGAAATATCATTTCAGGATTCTATACTCCAACCGTAGTAGAACTTCCAGAGCAAGTGAAGCCGTCTGATAAAAAAGAACTTTCAGTAGCTGATTCGAAACCAGATCAATTGACTCAAAACATCTCTGTAGAAAAAAATCAACTTCCAAATACAGGAAGTCAAGAAGATGGTTTGAAAAATCTAGGAATTCTGACAGCCCTAGCAGGTGCCATGACACTTGGATTGCTAGGTAAAAAGAAACGAAATGATGAATCAGACTAATCATTTTTAAGAACCGAGAAATCGGTTCTTTTTTTATGACATTTGTCATATTTCCTAGTGACAGAAGCATCTAGTTCCGCTAACTTCAAAGGACTATAATTGAAGTATGAAATGGAGGAAGAAGAAATGAAAAATAAAATGATTGTCGCAGTGAGTTTAGTAGCAGCAGGAGTTATGACCTATCTCATGTTTTCAGGATTGGACGAAGGTTTCTACCATTTTCCTTGGGAGCTCTTTGCTGGCTTTGGGATAATGTCTTGGCTTGTCAGAGAAGGTTTGAAATTAGTCAGAGATGTGAAAAAGGAGTTTGAGGAATGAAAAAAGCGATCATCTATTTCTTTATCGGCTTGTCACTCTTGGTATGGTTAGTGGAAATGTTTACTGGTTGGTTTGACCAAACCTTGCTTCGCCAATTTATTCGTGGTGCTTGGGGTTTTGGATTTATGATTTTTGTCGTTTTCCCTTTGGGAATGGAGTGGTTGAAAGGAGAATCTCATGACTGTGATTAAAGTTGAGAAATTGAGTAAGAAAATAAAAGACAAGGAGATCTTGCGGAACATCTCTTTTGAAATCCATCATGGTGAATGTGTCGCCTTGATTGGGCCTAACGGAGCTGGAAAAACAACCTTGATTGATTGCCTCTTGGGAGACAAGTTCATGAGCTCAGGTCAGGTCGCTATTCAAGGGTTTGCACCAACAGATCCTCGATTAAAGCAGCTTATTTCTGTCTTGCCACAAGAAAATGCAGTTGTTCAAAGCTTGAAAGTGAAAGAACTTCTATCATTTTTTAAGTCACTTTATCCCGACAGCCTTTCAGATAAAGAAATTGATGACTTGCTGAGATTCTCAGACAAGCAGAAAAATCAGCTAGCGGGCAAGTTGTCTGGTGGGCAAAAACGCTTGTTCTCTTTTGTGTTGGCACTAATAGGTCGTCCGAAAATTTTATTTTTAGATGAGCCGACTGCTGCAATGGATACCTCGACACGTCAGCATTTTTGGGAAATTGTTAATCGATTAAAGAAAAATGGTGTCACCATTGTCTATTCTTCTCACTATATCGAAGAGGTAGAGCATACGGCTGACCGCATTTTGGTTCTCCACAAGGGAGAGTTGATTCGTGACACAACACCTTATGCCATGCGTGGTGAAGAACAAGAAAAACATTTTACGGTACCACTAACTTATCAGGAAGTTATCAGCACTTTGGACCAGATTCAAGGGCTTGAAATCAAGCAAAATGCTCTTTCCTTCACAACCAAAGAAGCCAGCCAGGTATGGAAAGTCTTGCAAGAACAGGGCTGCATGATCGAAGAAATTGAAGTTCGCAATCGAACTCTCTTAGACAGTATCTTCGAAACGACTCAAGACTAAAGGAGATTGACGATGAAAAATATGACAAGTCTCATGAAAGTGGAAATCATTCTGATGAAACGGCAAGCAGTCTACTACTTGCTATCCATCGGACTTCCAAGTGTGTTTTACCTTATCTTTTCTGGTATGATGTCAGGGTCAGATATTCCAGAAATTGCTCTTCAAGCCTATCTTTTTGCCATGACGCTCTTTAGTATCATGTCAAGTGCTTTTTTCAGTATCCCAAGCACACTCGAGTCTGATAAGACAAACAACTGGCAAAAATTGATTCAACATTCTCCCGTATCTATGGTAGAATATTATGTATCAAAACTGTTCAGTACCCTACTGACTTTCTTGTTATCAATTACAGTTGTCTTTTCAGTTGGTCATTTTGTCCGTGGAGTGACTCTGCCTTGGCTTGACTGGATGGTAATTGGTGCTATTTTGCTGATCGGAAGCGTGGTCTTTATCAGCATGGGGGTCTTGGTGAGCTTGCTACCCAGTGCTCAACTGATGACGGTTGTTGGAAATATTGCCTATATTGCTTTGGCTGTTCTAGGTGGACTGTGGTTCCCCTTGGATTCCTTCCCAGAATGGCTCCAATCTATTGGAAAGCCGACTCCAACCTATCAACTGATGCAGGTCGTCTCTACTTATTTGGAACACCATGAATTTAATATTCTTTCTGCCTTGGTTGTGCTAGGCTATACAGTTTTCTTTGGTGTACTGGTAATCCAGCTGAAAAAAAGGATTGAGGTAAAATAAATCTATGTTGGAAAAATTAAAAAACACGCATTATATGTTTCATATTTCAATTGTGTTTATCATCTTTCCTATAGCGGGTGTCATCGTTGGAGATTACCCGCTTTTAACCTTGCTATGGACCCTACTATTTGTACTTGCCTTCTATTCGGTTTTAATCAGTCAGAATCGCACCGTGCAGTGGCTAGCATGGTGGTCCATGCTTGTCTACATTTTTTATACATCTGTTTGGCTAAGTTCAGGTTTCACATGGTTTATCTTTTATTTATCCAATCTCCTTATTTATGAGCTGGATGAGATTTCTTTTCACTCTTGGCGTTTTGTCAGTTTTATTGTCCTGCAACCATTTATTCTGACCGGAATCTATATGGTCAATCATGTTAGTCCCTGGCAGCTACTCTTTTTCTTGGTGACCTTTATCTTTTCTGATGCCTTGACTCTTGGTCTCTATCGAATTCGGATGGCAGAAGAGTTAAAAGAAGAAAAGATGAAACAAAATGCCAAGCTCAATCTTTTTTTGGCTGAAAATGAACGCAGTCGTATCGGCCAGGATCTTCATGACAGTCTAGGCCATACTTTTGCCATGCTGAGTGTGAAGACGGACCTTACCCTCCAGCTTCTTCAAATGCAGGCCTATCCCCAAGTGGAAAAAGAATTAAAAGAAATTCATCAGATCAGTAAAGAATCCATGAATGAAGTTCGTACCATCATTGAAAATCTCAAAACCAGAACACTTTCCTCCGAGTTTGCGACTGTTAAAAAAATGTTGGAAATTGCAGGAATTGAAACAGAAATTGATCACCAACTAGATACAGCTAGCCTAACTCAGGAATTAGAGTCAACGGCCTCCATGATTTTGCTTGAGTTAGTGACCAACATCATCAAACATGCCAAAGCGTCGAAAGCCTACTTAAAATTAGAACGAACTGAGAAGGAACTTATTCTAACAGTGAGAGATGATGGCTGTGGCTTTGCTTCTCTAAAAGGGGATGAACTTCATACAGTCCGCGATCGTGTCCTTCCATTTTCGGGAGAGGTAAGGGTGATCAGTCAGAAGTGTCCAACAGAAGTGCAAGTACGACTACCTTATAAGGAGAGAAACTAAGATGAAACTACTTGTTGCAGAAGATCAAAGCATGTTGCGAGATGCTATGTGCCAGTTGCTTACCTTTCAACCAGATGTGGAGTCTGTCCTACAAGCCAAGGATGGCCAAGAAGCAATCCAACTTTTAGAAAAAGAGTCTGTAGATATCGCCATTCTTGACGTAGAAATGCCTGTTAAGACAGGCCTTGAAGTCTTGGAGTGGATACGAGCAGAAAAGGCGGAAACAAAGGTGGTTGTGGTGACGACTTTCAAGCGCCCCGGCTATTTTGAACGTGCGGTCAAGGCTGGAGTGGATGCTTATGTCTTGAAAGAAAGAAGTATTGCAGACCTCATGCAAACCTTGCACACTGTTCTCGAAGGACGTAAGGAGTATTCGCCTGAATTGATGGAAGTGGTGATGACGCACCCCAATCCGCTAACAGAGCAAGAGATTGCTGTTTTAAAGGGAATCGCTCAGGGCTTGTCTAATCAAGAAATCGCAGATCAGCTTTATCTATCAAATGGAACCGTCCGAAACTATGTCACCAATATTCTTTCCAAGCTAAATGCAGGCAATCGAACAGAGGCAGCCAACATTGCAACAGAATCTGGTTGGCTTTGATCAGAAGGGTTAAAAAATTCCGAAACGATAACTTGAATAGAAGGAAATCCATACTAAAATGTAGGAGGCAAATCGCCTCCTTCTTGGGTTTAGAAAAGCGGTTAGAACTAGTGTCAAAGAGTTAAAAGATCAGAATAAAAATGAAGTAAGTGGTAAGAGTTTTTAGAAAATCAAATAATTCAATATTTTTAGGAGAACAGAGAAATCTGTTCTCTTTTTTGTTCGCTTAAAATTCTATTTGAAAGGAGTTCAACGATGGTAGGTTTAGAGATTGTAATGAATTTAGACACGTTAGAAATCTTTGACGTTATCGATCATGATAAGAATGGAAACAGCGAACAAGCGCCTACAACCATCCAGTTAAGCTTATTTGACTCAATGACGTGCATTTGACAGAAGGAGATAAATTAGGATGGACAGAGAAGCGCTATACAATGAATTAATTCAAAGCGAACCATTGGGTTTCATTGATCCATTTTCTGACCTTGGCGAATTCGATCCTCTTCAGATGAAATTTAAACAACCCGTAAAGAACTTGGTGAATCGATATTCAGGACAACCTTATAGCTTGGCCTGGCAACATAAAATTATGGAAATGCGGAAGTTGTTTATTGCCTATCAGATAGCATTAAATGAAGAAGATAAGCAGATTAACTTTCAGCGAAGAACAAGAAGCGAAGAGTCCAAAGAACATGCTACAACTATTATAACAACCTACTTGAAATTGGGGTTTAGTTTTAAAGAAATTGAGAAACGTGTTTCTTTATCTTACAAACAACTTCGTCGAGGATGGAAAAGAAGTGATCACATAATGACACTTCCTCCTGAATTTTATAGTAAACAGGACTTATCTGAAGGTTATTGTTTACCGAGTAAAAAGTTACCTAATAGCATGAGAATAAACGAGGGATAGAAAATGGAAACTGGAATTTGTAGACGATGTGCTTGCAACTGGGTTACACCTTGCATCGATGAAAAGTATGGTCCTTGCTGGTGGGTAGATAAAAACAAAACGCTGTGTAGTCACTGTTTTTATGGTTTTAATGATGAATCTTGTCAGACAAAAGTTTTTTACAGACCAGGGCATGATTGGCTTGAGAGAGATTGGGAATTTGCTTGGGAAATACTGACAAATTCAAAAAGTCATTGGGTATATGATATGGAACATGATGTGTTGTGTGTTGTTGGTTTAGGAGATCATATTGGAGCCGTTAGATTTATTGTAAGGAACTTTTATGGACTTAATCGCATTTATCGTGAGGATATTCCTAAATGGCAAGAAATTATTGGGAATAATATGATTTTTTATAATGCAAAGGTCAATGATTCAAAACATTACGCTAGTTGTTTGCCTAGAAAGTATAAAAATGAGGATTGAAATGAACAGTAAAATTATTGACAAGATACAAAATCTTTTAGAGTTAGCTTACGATGCACCAAACGATGAAGAGGGGCAGACTGCCCTTCTGATGGCTCAAAGACTTATGGTGAAGCATAATCTTTCTATGAATGATTTAACGAATAGTAAAACTCAAAAAGATATTGGTGAAACAATAGGAACATGGGAATACAGACTTCCATGGTGGCAAGAAAAGTTGGCAGGTATTTTAGGTGAAAATTTTAGATGTAAAACGATAAGAAGACGACTTCCTGAAGACGGCATCACACAGATAATTTTCTTTGGATATCAATCCGATGCTGAACTTTGTAGTAAGGTTTACGAAGGTGCACTCTTATACCTTAAATATCGGCTGAAACGACTTTTCCCTATAGTCTCAAGAGCAAGATGGAAAGACTATAAGAAATCGTACTTACTCGGTTTCTTAAACGGAGTAGATCAACGTTTTCAGGAACAGGTTCAATCATCAGAAGAATTTGGTTTGATGGTAAAAATCCCAGCAGAAGTTTTGGAAGAACAACGACTTCGTATGGGGAAATTAGAAAGTAGAAGCCTAAAAATCGAAATTGAAGTTGATTATGAGGCTTATATTGCTGGTTTTGAACACGCAAAAGAGACCAGGTTGTTATCAGAAGAATTGTTGAATAAATGAGGATGAACATAGGAGGAAATAAAATGACAAAAACTGTTACATATCCACGCTTTGTGGACGTTGACCGAAATGGTGTTTTTCAAAAGGTGTTTGTAACATCTAATGGAAACGAGGAGTGGTGTTCTCCTACTGGACGTGAGTTACAAGAAGGTCCGGATGTTATGGACCACTGGCTCGAATACGAGGACAGTGAAGGGGAACTTCACTACGGTAGATAGTTTCTACCACTGAGTTAAGATAGGAGGTATAGTATGACAGTATTGTATTATTATTTTTTCATAGCAAAGGATAGATTGAAATCCATAAGGGAAAACATTCTTTATTCTAAGAGTTTGCGGAAAGTGCTGGGTAATATAGTTCTTTGCTTTATCTCGCTTATAGCTGTCCCTTTTTCTTATTCTTATCTTCTAATATATATCGGCAACTGGATTTCAATGTCGTTAATAAGTTCTGGATTAATTGAGAATAAAATAATGCAGTTCATGTTATTGGGATTTTTACTTATCATAGTCATTGATACAGTCGTTTTACTCATTATCTCAGTGTTGGGAAGTGGGGCTTTATCTCTTTGGATAATGGCAAGGTACTCTTATGAATTATTTGGCAAAGAATTACAGGATAAGAAAGAAAAAAGGGTTGCAAATTTACCAGACAGTAAAAAAGAATCCGTAAATTTTTTAAGGTATAGTTTAATGATCTTGTTAGCAATGATACTGGTCGTTGCTCTTCTATATATTTTCAATGCTGAACTACTTTTGAAATTATTAAATCTCATAATTGATTTTTGTCAAAAATTTATTGATTTATTTTCTTTTTAGATTATTGCTATCTCCACTATCATTGTTTAAATAATGAGAAATTAAATATGAAAAAGATTGATTTACTAAAATGCTTATCCATCATTACAAAAGACGGATTAAGAACACAAAAATTTAAGAATAGCCATCTACAGCTTATCTCTTCAGCTGAAGAAGGAAGACGAGGCTCTGTATTTGCTTATCGTTCAAAAGCGAATATGGTGAAGGCACGTGGTGTTGTTTTAACCTCTGTCGAATCATTGCTGGAGAACCAGGATCAGTTTACACACTGGACTCCTAATGTCTATTGCTATGGAAGCTATAGCGATGCTGGTCGACGGATTACACGTGGCCACTCTGAAGATAATCTTAGACAGATTAACACATTCTATATCGACTTTGATATTACCTCTTCAGCTGAAGAAATGACGACAGGAGATATTTTAACTGCTTCCTTAGAGCTAGGCTTTATGCCGACGCTGATTCTAAAATCTGACAAAGGATTTCAAGCCTATTTTGTCCTCTCAGAATCAGCTTACGTTACAGTTCATTCTCAATTTCGAGTGGTGAAGGTGGCCAAAGCGATCTCTCAAAATTTGAGAAATTACTTTGCTCAAACTTTACCAGTAGATATGACTTGTAACCATTTTGGGATTGCTCGGATTCCTCGAACTGATAATGTCGAATTCTTTGATGCTGACTATACTTATTCGTTCCAGGAGTGGTTAGATTGGTCAATGAAGCAATCAGATCTTCCCTTCCCAAGTAAAAAGCCAAATTTGACGGTTATTTCAGGTTCTGAAGGGGTGAAACAGCTTGATGAACCCTGGTATCAATTGCTGATGAGAGAGGGAAATATCAAGGGTGGAAAAGCCCTGATGGGAAGAAACAATGTTCTTTTCACGTTGGCTTTAGCTAACTTCTCTTCAGGAATCGATCAAGGAGAGTGTGAGGAAGTTCTTTCTAACTTTAATGCAAATCTAGATGAACCACTCTCTTCAGCTGAATTTCATAAGATTATCACAAGCGCCTACTCAGGAAAATATGAAGCTGCTAGTCGTGACTATGTGATGACTTTATGTAAAGCATGGATTAACCAGGAACTCAAGGCTTCAGATCTCTTTGTGAAGCAACGTTGGTACAAGTTTAAGAAGAAACGTGCAGATAGAAAGAATAGTCATCTCTATGAATGGAAAACAGATGTCATGGCCTATTTAGAAGGCTTCTATCAATCTGAGGATCCATTTATCCAGACGACAAAAAAAGAGATACGAGAGAAGTTGAACATTCCTGAGCGTTCATTAGACAAAGTATTGAAGGTTCTTAAAACAGAACAAAAGATCTTCTTCACAGTCAAACATGGCCGTGGAGGAGGCATCAGATTAGCCTCTATTAAAGCAATCTTACTTTCCCTTATCCAGGTAAAGAGAGAACGTCAGGAGGCTTATATGGCCAATATTGCTGCTTTCTTTGAAGAAAGCTTTGAGTTCACTCAGCGAGTGATAGAAAGGGTTAAAGATGGCTTTAAACAAACACAACAACTATCTCTATTTGAGCTTGATATTGGATAATTTTAAAAACCCGTAAACTGCCTTTACATTATATCTATGATTATTACAAAGATATAGATGTATATAAGATAACCTATGGAGGAATGATATGATTTTGATTTTAGTTGGATTATTTAGCCTTATATTTGTAGGAGGATTTCTCTTAGTTCTCTCACTTATAGGGATTCGTCAACAAGTCCGTTTTGAAAACGGATATGATGCTGAGTTAGAGACAGATCAGTTGGCAATGATTGGCCAAAATAGAAAGTGAGAAGAAGAATGAAGTACGTAATTTTCAGTTTTGAATTAGGTGACTATATTTGTAATGGGGAGAATAAAGTTTTAGTTTTTGATACTTTGGGACTAGCATTTCAGTATCTTCAAAAACATTATCGAAAACCACTTCCTGAACAAAGAAAAAAGAGATTGATTCACTATCCAGATGTGTATCAAGCTCCGTTTAGACTTCTAAAAGTTTGTTAGGAAGGAGACAGGTCGATGTCAGAGTTATTCAAAATTATCCGTGGATACTACCTAACAGGAGTTGGACAAGAACCATTGGCTTATTATTTTAAACTTTCATCGGATAACTTAAAATTTGAGTCGGTTTCTGCAGGGGACGTAGCCTTAACTTTTTATCAAAACGAGGAGAGTATTTCTAGTATTCCAGCGATTGTTAGAATAGATAGTGTTATCTCGAATGATAAAATGATTTCAGATTACCTGCAGGAGGAGTTGAGAGATCATTATCCAATGTTACCAATTGTCCGTGTATTGGATTCCGAGGAATTTGATCCTTTGCTTTTTCAAGAAGTGATGACAACATTCACTAACTTGAAATCAGAAATAAAAGAATTGGCCAAGATTGATTATGTTCAAGGTTCCATATTTGATTTTATGGATGAGGAGGAAATAGGATGAGAGAGATTTTTAGACACGTTAAGTTAGCTCTAGGGGCTATTCTTGTCATTTTAGTTGTGAGTCTCGCAGTTCTAGGAGGGTATAGGGTGTATAAAGATTATTTTATCTTAGATTACGATCCTCACCTTACTCAGAAGGAATACCAGAATACTGTACTTGATCAAAATGTAAACCTAGTATTTTATAAAAAAGATTGTCCTTACTGTCAGGTTGGAAAAAGTGTAGTTGTAGATGCAGCCAATAAAGGTTCTTATCCTACATTTTACATTGACACTCAGACAGAAGAAGGTCAAAAGTTGGTAGAAAAATACCAGGTTGAAAAAGCTGCTACTATTATCAAGATTCGTAAGGGGAAAATAAAGAAATATCTATATGCTTCAAGAGATTCAGAGGAAAAGATTGTAGCAGATGAGAAAAGTATTCAGGAGGCCATAAATGACTAAAAGGGTAAAGCTAAGTAAGTGGGCCGAGACAGCTTTTCAAAGATTGAAGTATGTCTAAGGAGGTAGTATGTATCAATTTTTAAATGCTATTGCGCATGGCGCAGTTGGAACTATCTTGATTGCGATCTGGTTCGTACCGCTCTTCAGGATAACTATATGTGATAACTTTGGAAATGAAATCAAAACGAAAAGGCTGCCATTAGCGTTCTTAATGTTACTAAAAAGTATTTGGCCGAAAAGTAAGGTTTCATTTATTTGGAAAGGATATAAGAAGCGTGAGAAACGGAGGTAAGGCACTGGTATAAAAACAAAAATTCACATAGAGTAGAAAGGATATATCCATTATGATAGATACAATCAAACGCTGGATTGAGAAGATAAAATCCAGCCCAATTTTGAAGCCATTTATTAAGACTAAAGTTTGGTTTCAAGAGAATATTATTAAGAGAAAACTAGTCATTTTCTCAATGTTATTTTTGACCTGGTTAAGCCTTTTGATGGGAGCGATTTTCTCACCACAAAGACAAACATATACCTCAGAACAACTCAAAACAAAGCAGATTTTTGCGAATGGCAGCGGTGAGATGAAACTGGTCAGTCAGGAATATTCACCAGATACTGGAATTATCGTTTTACAATTTGAGACAAAAGATGCTACGACTTCGATAGATCGGGGCATCGATGCCAAACGATTGAAATGGAAACTCTATGCGCAACATAAAGACTCAAAAATAGAGATGGATGTTGTGCCAATCATTGATAATAAAGTATCAGTTATTATTAAAGGAGTTCCGAAAAATTTTGGTGCATTTGCGATCGATGTGACGAATCAGACAGTCTCTTCTAGCTCAATTGATGTGAATATTTCATCGCCATCTAGTGATTCTAAAAAGGTTTCTCAGAAGAAATCTGGAGAAGAGGACACTGTACAATTCTTTGTAACTCCTCAAAATCCTCAGCTTGAAATCAAAGCTATTGAAGTTGTCTCCAGAGAAGAATTTACTCTTCAGGAAATCGAAAAAGAGATCAATTTCCAGAATGAACAGTCTCAAAAATTGACAACATCAATTTCTCAATTGAAGGAATCTATTGAAGATGATAACTCACGAAAAGCGAGTCTTCAAGCAGAAGCAAAATATCTAACAGGTGATGATCTCGAAGCCAATCAAAAGAATATTGCTACGCTGGATACAAACATCGAAACGAAGAACAGAACCATCGAAACAGCCTATAAAAACATTGAAAAGTTGAAGGCTAAATTGGAGTCTTTGGACAAGAAAAAAGAAGCTGTTAAAGATGGAACATTTGAATTTTCAAACCCTATTGAAACTGTAGAAATGAATTAAAGGAAAGAGAAATAAAATGAAATCAAAGAAAAAGAAAAATGTGGAGAAAAAAGCTGTTGGTAGTTTGTTGGCGCAGAAAGTTTTAAAAACTGAAGTTATTAGTTCAGAAGAAGAGTCTGCATTTTGTGTAGGTTTAGTGTTTGCTTCGCTTTTAGTTATACTACTTCTTACTATGCTTATAACAAAATGGAGTTTTTTTGATTTATTTGTGGGTGTTTAGCTATGAGTAAGAAAAAAATTACCAGCTTTGCAGGAAATAAATTAAGGGATTAAGAAATACGAAATTAGAAAAAGGAGAAAGAATATTGAAAAGCTGAAGGCTAAATTGGAGTCTTTGGACAAGAAAAAAGAAGCTGTTAAAGATGGAACATTTGAATTTTCAAACTCTATTGAAACTGTAGAAATGAATTAAAGTGAGGTAAAATAAAATGAAAAATTTAATTAAAATGGTAAAAGAAACTGATAAATTGGGATATAAATTATCTGCAATTTGTGGAGTGAATTGGCTTATTAGACAAGCCTTTAAATGGCAATATTTATTTTTTGTAATGGTTACAGGCGCTGTTCTTATAAAAGAAGTTTCCGTAATACTTGAGGTTGATCCAAAGATTTTTGGAACAATGATGTGTTTGATTATTTTATGTGCGCCTTTTACGAAGTTACGTTTAGGGGCTGAAATGCAGATTATAAAGATGTTTATAAGAAATATTGTACTTGCCATCATTTTTACAGCTGCATTAGAAAAACCAATACAAGAAAACGAATCATCGTTCTGGCTTTTAGCCCTAATCTTTAGTATCGGTATTTATTATTTCATGAAGTGGTTTCAAGCAAAACTTTTTCAGCGTTATCTGTTCAAAAATATCTTAAATAAGGACTACCTTGGAATCCGAAAATTAAAAGATAAGTTACCTCCTAAAATCAATCTTTTTACAGATGCTGATGAAGGTGATGCAAACCAACGAATGATTACGATTAATCAGCGAGCAGTGAAAAAGGATTATCAAGATATTGTAGAATTAAGTTTTTTGAATAGAGAAAAACGGACAGGTATTTCCTATTATAGAAAAGCATGGAATGGTTCTGAAGCTCCTCTTGAAAGAGAATTTGTAGATATTGAAGAATTGTATCATCCAGTATTTTATGTCTTCCCGTTTGGGAAAAAACATGATTTTTCTTTCTGGCTGATTCAACTTGATGTAAGTAAAAAGGATGCATTTTCTATGAAAGCCGAGTTCGTGTTTACCAACAAATAGTAGTCAAAAATCTCCTTAATTTTTGAATTAAGGGGATTTATTTTTTATGATTGTCCCTTTAAAAAATTTTTTTCAGTTATCTCTTATACTAGAATCAATCAAAAAAAGAAAGGCAGAAAAATGAAAGAACAACTTAAATTAGCACCAAAGGAAAATCAGCCAGTTAGAAAGCATCGTACTGTATTCACAAGTACAAAAGGTTTGATTAGAAAACAGAAATGGGTTGTGCTGGATATTGATGAATATGGAATAACCTATCATAGTAATCCAGGGTGTAAAGGAGAAATGTTTTCTTCAATGTACCTCGTTCTAAAGGAAATTAAAATTGATGAACGTTCTTTCACACTAACCATCAAGAAAAATGATCATGAAGTTTATGTGATTGATTTGAAGAAATTAGATGGCGATTTGTGGAGCAACTTCCAAATTGTAAAAGAAAAAATTACCAGCTTTGCAGGAAATAAATTAAGGAATTAAGAAATACGAAATTAGAAAAAAGGAGAAGTAATCATGGCTAAAAATGATTTAAAAAAAATTGATAATCAACTAGAAGAGGCAAAGAAAAGAGTTGCCCTTTTGGAACAGGAACGTAAAAAAGCAGAAGAGAATCTTCAAAAACAAATTGGTAAAATTTATGTTCAAATTAAACTGAAGAAAAATAAAAATCAGTCGTATGAATCAATTTTTGAAGAGTTAAAAATGGAATTAAACCTCATCAAAGAAGATGAAAAAGAACAACGTTTAGCAGCGAAGAAAAATCGTGAAGAAGGAAACTTTCCAGCTGAAGATCAGTCTTAATCTTTGAGTTTTGAACTTCTAAATGAAGTCAAAAACGGTGTAAGTAAAAGTATGTAAAGAAGAAAAACAGTGTAAGTATAACACCTATAAAGTGTGTAAAGGTAAGTATAGTATGTGTGTGTAAGTAGGTGAAACCGAGAAAATTACCGGTACCGGAAACGTTGATACTATCAACATATCACGGCACGTGATATCAGTTTCCCTTATGCTCTTTTCTACCACAACACACCTAAAATGGACCTTAGTCCCTCTGTGTGTGTTAGTGTGTTGAAAAACCGCAAAAATAGAACCGTATCGGTTCGTGATGTTGCGAGGTTGAAGTTTTCTTTTTTGCTTCTTTTTGCTTTTGATTCGACAAAAGAAAAAAGAAGGGCGCTATTTTTTAGAAAGGAAAATTTAAAATAATGGCAAATATAAAACAAAATCGAATTGAGATTAGAGGCCTTACTGATGATGAAATTAATTATCTAAAATCTCTTGCGAAAAAAAATAAAGCCAACTCATTTAACGATTTTTTGCTTTTAATCTGTCGTGAAAAAATTGAGTATGGAAAATTTAATCGTGCTCAAGACTTGTATGTTGCTCATTTGGAAAATATGAAATTAGCTTCTGACCATGTTTTGAACCAAATGAAAAAACAGAAAAAAATATTATCTGAATTTGAAGAAAAAATGGATCGTTATGGTGATCATATTTCACGTTGGTTAGAGTATGAAGGAGAGGTGGAAAGTGATGACTAAAAATTTTTTAATTCGAAATGTTCCCGACGATATGTTTGAACAACTTCAGGCTATTTCAAAAAAATATAACTATCCGAGTTTCAATGAGTTTATGTTATCGCAAGTTCAAAATATCGTAATGAATGACGGATTGAATTTGTACAATAACCAATTTGCGGAAACATTATCTGTCATCAAAGAACAACAAAGTAAGATTTTAGAATTGATGTTGAAGAATGAAATTTCTCTTTCAGCTTTAAATGTTAAACAAGATATTGTAAATGAACTAACTACAAATTGGTTACATTTTATGGATGATGTATCTGCGCTTGAAGCTGAACGACGGTCAGGTGGTGTTTAAAAATGAAGAAGAATAAATCTCTGTTCATCATTCTTATTTTTCTTGCAATCTTTATCGTACAACCTAACAATTTTAATGCTATCAAATCTGGCTTGACACAAAATGATATTCCGACTCAATTGAACATAGCCGATTCAGCTGAAGAAAAAAATTCCGACTCAAATTTGAATCCTACTCTGAAAAATGATGATTTGAAATCGAAGGAGTATGATGAAAAAAATCAGGTGATTGTTGTCAATGAAAAATCACAATTTACAAAAAGCGAATTGAGTTTAGAAAATGGCAGCTGGGAAAAATATTCTGATCTAGATTTTTTAAATCGTGTAGGAATTGCTGAAGCGATGTTGGGAAAAGATTTGATGCCAACTGAAGATAGAGAATCTATTTCGTCTATCACACCAACAGGATGGAAAAATAAAAAAATAATTTTCAACGGGAAAGAAGATTATTTATATAATCGTTCTCACTTAATCGGTTTTCAATTAAGTGGAGAGAATGCGAATGCTAAAAATTTATTTACAGGTACACGTGCTTTAAATGCAAATTTTGAAGATGAACAATCATCAATGGTCTACTATGAAAATAAAATTGCTAACTACATAAAAAATACGAACCACCATGTCCGCTATCGAGTAACTCCTATATTTAGAAATGTGGAATTAGTTGCTAGAGGAGTTCGTATGGAAGCGCAGAGTATTGAAGATGATGAGATCTCATTTGATGTATATATCTTTAATATTCAACCAGGATACAAAATCAATTATTTGACAGGATCATCTCAGAAAAATTGAGGAGGGAAAAATGAATCCAAGACTTAGCTTATATTTTAGCGAAGAAACACATGAAAAATTTAAGGAAATAAAATCCTACTTGAAAGAATCGTCTGCTTTGCAGAAACAATATCGAAATAATTCAGCAACGCTTGTCACTTTGATTGAAGTTTTTTATAAACTCTTTATTGAATTAGGAGAAGGAAAAAATTTCTATGAGCGACTGACTCAGCTGGAAAAAAATTGGGGGGATGCCTTTGATTCTGGAAATGACAACAAGGCAATTCATCGTCAACTTGATCAAATTCTCTATTTAACACTAACCAACTTTCATGCTATTACGAAAGATGATTTTGATGTTCAAGATTTGGAATCTATTCATTCACGACTGGATCCTACACAGCATGAATTAATGGCACGGATTAACGATGTCATTCAAGAAGATGTTGCACGTGGTCAAACAATGAAACATTCTCATTGAGGTATAGTAAATGGTAGATGTTGTTAAGATCTATTTAGAAACAGGAGATTTTCATGAAGCGGTGAGACAGTCAGGGTTGCCTACTCATATAGCTCATTTGAAATTGATTAAGAGCGGCTGCCTGAAAATTCAAGATAAAATTCAATATGGTTCTAGGACAGCTAAACTCGGGGGAATGGCCGAGGAGCTTTTTCAAAAGTATGTCCCAGATGCAACGGATGCGAATAAGTATTTCAAGAAAAATAATCCAGTATATGATTTTTGGCTAGATGGTCTAACGATTGATGTAAAATATAGCTCATTATATAAAAGGAAAAATGGGAACTCCCATCACTGGCAATTGAGGACAAAAGGAAATCAAGATTTTATTGTCGCCTTTTTAGAACGAGAAAGTGGTTCGGAGTTAGAAAAGCCAAATATCTTATTGATACCCATGCAATTTGTTGAAGAGCAAAAGGAATTACATATTTCTCAATCAGGACGGTGGATCAATGATTTTCAAGTTGAACCTGAAGAATTACAACCGTTATTAAAAGACTACGCTCTTTTAAGGAAAAATGGATTATTTTAATTCAAAGAGAGGAAAATAATGAACGTATCTTCTAGTCCAAGTATTACCTTCATGCTGCAATACACTGAAGCAAATAGTGGCTTTGTAGACTACACCAATAGAGACGAAGCTGTTGAGGTTGATAATGAATTAAATTTAGAAACACACAGACAAAATATTGAGTCTCTAACTGAAGATGAACTACAAAAAATTCAAGCTGAAGTTCCAGAAACAAAACTTAATTTTCAGGAATACATTGATTATATGAATCGCTCTTATGCTACTGAAAACCAAAATGAAGAGATGACAGCCATTTTTACAAAAGAGGCCAATTACTTGCAGCGTAGCAAAGTAACTGAATTGAAAAGTAAGTTAGAACAGGCTTATCAAAATGGCTCTCTTCTATGGCAGGGTGTTATCTCTTTTGATAATGATTTTTTGGCCAAAGAGGGATTATATGATCTGGAAACTGGAAAAGTCGATCAGCAAGCTATCAAGTCGGTCATACGTGAAGCATTGCCGAGGTTGATTGAAAAAGAAGGCTTATCTGATTCATCATTTTGGTGGGCTAACATTCACTTGAATACGGATAATATTCATGTGCATTTTGGTTTATCTGAAGTTGAATCTGCAAGAGAAAAAATTTTCTATCGACCTCGTGGACGAATGGAGTACAGAGGGAACTTTTCCCAAAAAACCATTGAGCGTTTTAAAAGTGATGTTTTTCATGGCCTGTTAAATGAACAGACTAGAGGAATGATTGTTAGAAGAGAACAAATTTTGGCTAATATCAGAAGTGAGTTGATCAATTCTGTCTTTAGAGATCAGAAGGTTCGTTCTTCGGCTGAAAAAAATTTTTTGGAGCAGGCTTACAACCATTTGCCAATGGATAAAAAATGGCGTTATGGATCAAATGCAAGAGATTTTGCAGTCAGTAAATTCTTCATCGACCGCTATCTGGATTCCTATTTAGAAAATGATGGGAAAGAGCTCTATCAAGAATTTCTGAAAGAAACGAAGGACTTCCTAGAAACTTATAGAGGAGCTTATTCAGCTGAAAAAAAATCAACCTACGAAAAGATTCGGAAAGTTGATGGTCGTTTTGAGAAAACACAACAGGAGGCTGCAGGCTATCATCTGCAGCAATTAATTGCGAGTCGAGAGAAGGAATTGAGAGAACGACTAGCAAATAAAATTTTGCACCTATTTCGTGAGAATGCTCCTGAAATAGATGATGTTCGGCTGGAAAAAAATTTGGCCAATTTCTCAGAAAACAATCAAAAATTAATTTTAGCTCAGGATTCTAACGCAAGTGTTGTCAAATCGTTGCAAGCGTGGAAAAGATTGGGTTATGAGTTGAGAGATGGAGCAAAACCCCTTAAAATTATAAAACCAACCTACTCTGCTTATGATAAGCAGGGGAGAGGGATAGGGGTTCCTGACTTTGTTAGTGACCTAGTTTATGATGTCAGCCAGATGAAAGAGAATTTACTAGCAAAACAGCTAACACTAAAGGATTTATCCTTATTTTCTTCAGATGAATTGAGAGCTCTTGTGGATGCAGCCAAGAATAAATCTGATCGTACTTTAAAAGAACGTCAGGAGTTAGGAACATTTCGCTATGCATTAAAATTGAGTTTATTGGAAGAAAAACAAAGTAGCTTATTAGTTCGTAAAGCTCTTTTTGATCAAATTCAACCACTTGAAACCGATAAGCCATTTGTTGAATTGAAAAAGAAAGAAATTCAACAAAGACTGAAGCTGACTGAATTGCAACTGACTCCAAATTATAAACTAGATGAAGCAGACCAATCTCTAAAACAATTTCTTGCTAACGAGTTTGAAGATAGTGTTTCATTTTCAGTAGAAAAGGCTGACTCATTAACAATTCAAGCACCTATTAAACGTTTGAAGGAGGAATTAGCTACAATTCAACCTCTTCAAGATGAAGGAGTTTTGACCATTCTAAAAGGCTATCCTATTACGAAAGATAGCTACATAGAAGAGTTACAGACACATATCTCTATTTTTCAGTTGAAACATCAGATTTACAGTCGAAACAAGGAAATTTCACAAACGACTGATCAAGCAACTGTTCAAAAATTAAAACAGGAGAATTCAAAGGGATTTTCTGAACTCAAATTACTCTATCAAAAATTGTTGCCAGAGGAGGAAAGTAATCAGAAAAGTCAGTTAGCTCAAGCTGTTTCACAGAAAATGCAAGAAAGAAAGGTCTTGCAAAGAAAATCTATCTGCCTATCAAAAGGTAAAGCAATCATCAATACAGATTTCATGAGAAATCTGACTAACTCTCTTCAGAGGGCACAACGTGCAAATAAAAAAGCCCTCATGGAACGTGAGAGAAGTGATGAGAGACAAGAATTTGAAGAAAACGGACAAAGTATATAAGAGTCATTGTAAAAGCAGTGACTTTTTTGTTGAAAAATGGAATTATATTGTCCCTTTAAATGGGATTTTTTGGTTATTGAATAGAATAGAAGGATAAAAAGAGAAAGGAGAAGAAAAATGAAGCTATTATTTCCAGATGTCGCAGTTGAAGACTTTGATTTCTCAGCCGAATGGTTAATTACGGCAATGAATGCTGATAGCAAGCAGGTGCATTTTGAGGGTCAAGGAAGAAATTCTGATTTAGAAATGGTTCTAGATTTTAAGGAGAATTCTGAGCTATTTGAATCTTTTTCAGTAGGGGAATTGGTTCACTTAGATCCAGAAACATTTCTACAAGCAGAGAAAGAGCCGTACAAACCACAGTATGAAGGATTTTAAGGAGATTTTATATGACAGAACAAGAATCAAGACGTGGGAAAAGTCGTAGAGAACGTGTTGAATTTGCACGTTCTAGAGATATTTTGGATGTTGCAAACGAGCTTCAGATGGAGCTGGTTCGATCTGGACGAGACTATCGATGGAAAGAACATGATAGCCTAGTTATTTCACCTGATAAAAATTTATGGAAATGGTTCTCTAGAAATACAGGTGGAGATGCGATTTCTTTGGTTGAGACGATAAAGGAAGTAAGTTTTAACCAATCTGTAGATTTTTTGAATGATGGAAACTTTAAAGAGTTTCAAATGGTTGAAAGACCTCAAGAAGATTTTAAATACTATCTTGAGAAATACGAGCAGCCGTTTTCAGCTGGAAGAGATTACTTACGGAATCAACGTGGGTTATCGGATGAAACGATTGATTATTTTTTGGAACAGGGTGTTTTAGCCCAAGCTAACGCCAAACTTGACTACTTTGCGGAAGGCACTGGTGGAGTTACAACAAATGCGATTGAGCCAGTTATTGTATTCAAGTCCCTTTCTTCTTCAGGTGAAGTTGTTGGAGCCTCTTTACAAGGAATCCAAGAGAATTGGGAGAAGTGGCCAAAACATGGATATGCTAAAGTGATTATGAAAAACTCCGATCCTATGACAGGTATTCATGTTGATATTGGCAGTCCAAAACGATTGATTTTCACTGAGAGTCCGATTGATTTAATGTCTTACTATGAATTGCACAAAGATAGTCTTCAGGACGTCAGATTAGTTTCTATGGATGGTTTGAAAGAATCGACTATAGGCCGTCATCTATCTCAAATTCAAGCTGAAATATCAGGAAAACCGCTAAGATGGACACCTGAACAATTAGCGGACGGACTTCAAGTAGCTATTGATCATCACTTTTTTGAAGATGGGAAAAATGCGGATTTGATTACTCTAGCATTAGATAATGATAAAGCAGGTAGAACATTCATTCAAGAATTGGAGGCAAAAGGGGCTGTTATCAATTCAGATCTACCAGAACTAAAACCAGGACAAGATAAAACGGACTGGAATGATGCCTTGAGAACCCAGAATCAACAGTCATTAGTTAATTTATCAGCTGTATCGGTAGAAAATGAAAAATCTTTTAATAATCCATTAGAGCTAGTTTGGGAATTGCATAGTAAATGGGAAGACGAATTAGCAGAAAAAATTCGGGAAGATTTAGGCATTAACTATGAACTACAGGCATGGCAATTTGAAAAAGAAATGTCACGATTTATAACGACTGATTTAGACAAGTTATTCGCAAAACGTACTAGATTGGAAAGGGATGCTTATTTTGCGGATAGTACGACGTCTATCAGAAAAGAAATTGATCGTTTAGATGCACAAATATTGGAGTACATAGAAAAAGCCCCCGAACAAAGTCAGGAGAAGACAGACTGGAATGATGCCTTGAGAACCCAGAATCAACAGTCATCAGTTGATTTATCAGCTGTATCGGTAGAAAATGAAAAATCCTTTAATAATCCATTAGAGCTAGTTTGGGAATTACATGGAAAATGGAAAGATGAATTAGCAGAAAAAATTCGGGAAGATTTAGGCATTAACTATGAACTACAGGCATGGCAATTTGAAAAAGAAATGTCACGATTTATAACGACTGATTTAGACAAGTTATTCGCAAAACGTACTAGATTGGAAAGGGATGCTTATTTTGCGGATAGTACGACGTCTATCAGAAAAGAAATTGATCGTTTAGATGCACAAATACTGGAGTACATAGAAAAAGCCCCTGAACAAAGTCAGGAGAAGACAGACTGGAATGATGTTCTAAAGAATCAACAGGAAGAAAAATCTGATAACAGTCGTCTTGCCCAGGCACGTCGAAAATTGGAACGACTTAAAGGTGAACAAGATGAGGCTATTTCAAGAGCTTATTCCCACCAAGCGCTAACAAATGGGCAACCCATGAATGATAAGCGAGGTGGTGCTAGTTTTATGCGTAAGCAAGAACAAATAGAAGGTCAAGTTTTCTCAAAGATGGATGAAATTAGGCAACAGGAAGAACGAGTAGAGCGCCTGGAGCACCAACAACATTTGAAAGAAATGGGGTTGAATCGTCAGGGAAGTGGTCTGGAGATGAGTGTTCAAAATATACCTAGAATCCGTGAAGAGTTAGAAAAAGCTAAGCGTGGGGAGTCGTTCTTTACTAAAGCTACTCTCAAACGCTATCAAGAAGAGTTGACTAGACTTGAAGCTATATCTGAACAAATGGACAAAACGAGTATTCAGCCAGCAACTCAAGCCTTAATTGATGAAGGTCTAGTGAATCAGTGGCAAAAACAACCAAATACGTATTTTGTAAAAGGGTTACGAAGAGTTGCCCTGGAGTTGACTGAAGAAGGAGAGTTTCAATTATCTTCACAAACTAAGTATCATCCGAAAACAGATGAGGAAAGACTGAAGGTGGATGAATTACTTGCCAAACAAGCGCAAGGAAATATTGGAGTAAAACCAATGATACAGGAAGAGCGAAGTTCAGTGCCTCCAGAATTATTTGTAGCCTTTGATTTTACAGAAAATCCAAATCTATCTCAGAAATTCTCATCAGGAGATGTGATTCCATATAAGGATTTTATAGCTCAATTGTATGAAGAGAATAATTTGAGAATGCTTAGCCTGGGATATGATAAAACTTATTTTGCATTGCAAGATGAAAAGGGGAGTCGTCTGACAGATGATTTTCGATATGATATTGGTAGTGAAGACAGTGACCTTTCAACGCAATTGGGAGAAACTCTTCCAACTCCTTATTTAGAACAGGCACAAAAAGCAGATCATGATTATCAATCACAGATTTCAGCTGAGGAGAATGTTCAAACAGAGTCAGTTGAATCAGAAGAAAAAGCTCCTGAGAGTTCTCAGGAGCAAATGAATGATAGGACCAGTGGTGGCACGGGTTCTTTACAGCCTAAAGCTGAAGGCAGTACCTCACCTGTACTTGAAACAAGTACCTTTGAGCAAACTGTTACCAGTCACCCGACATCATCCTATCCGTACCTTCATTTTAGCACAAATTATGATAAAGTGCAACGGCGAGTGGGGAATTATCACCCAATTACACCTGCCGATTTAAGACGTTTGAACCAATATGCGCCCTCCATTCAAAGTACAGCGTCCTGGTATTTAAGTGAAATGGCTGGCAGTAAAATAAGTTTTGTTTATGCGGATCATGGAGAAGAGAATGTTCTTCAAGTAACTTTCCAAAAAGAAAACTTTATCCATCTTTCAGGGATTAGACCTTTTGAAGAAGGAAAAGGTGCTGCTGATTTCTTAGAAGATTTTGCGGCTGGTCGAGGTCATTATGACGGTATGTTGATTAGTAATTCAATTAAGGATAAATTGCAGGTTCTTCCAATGCTTCAGGATATTTTAGAGCCACAATCCTTTGTTCTGGATGATTTGAGCAGTGTTGAAAAGCTTCACAATCTCAATATGAGTGAAGCTATTAAAGCAAAAGATGAAGATTTCTTACTACTGTTTAAAGATATCGGAGATGAAAAAATTCCAGCCTCTCTTATGAAACTCAAAGGAGAGCTTGCAACTAGTGTTAAATTGTTGGATGAAAAGATCATTCTCGGTGTCTATAGAGAAAGAGATGGTCACATTGAGCAACTGTCAATTAATGAGGAATATGTTAAAGACAATGGTGCAGAAATGCTATCAGTTTTGAAGAATAAGCAGTTTGAAGAAGTTTCTAAAGAAATTGAACAAACAATGCTAGAGAACACACTGAATAGCCCCCTACTTGATTCGGCTACGTTTACTCAAGTCTTAGATACTGTCTATAATTTAGGTGTGCCAGGTGACATCTCAAAAACTCCAGAAGAATTTCATCAAGCCTGGAATCAGTATCTTGACTATGCGAAACAGCACAATGATAAATTTGATCAGATTGTTGCTGCAGCTGGAGAAGATAATCTTCTGGATAAAAATTCCGACTTTTATAGAGACTGGCATCAAGATCATATTTATAAAGATGACTATCATATTCGTCTTCAATGGTCCGAGGATCGCCCAGATGGCCCGAAATTGCCGTTTAAAGAGACAGAGCTTATATCTTATCAAGACTTTGCTAAAGAGCTATACAAGGCCAATCAGGACTTTTATCCAATTCATCAAGAAGGAATGAAACAAGTAACAGCAGGCAATACTGAAGGTTACATCCCTCCTACCAAAATTAAGTTTGATGTTTATGCTCCAGGGGGTGAAATGATCAAAGAGGGAATTCGATATGATATTGGAGATGAGACTACACCAATTTCACAAATGCTAGGATTAGGATATCGTCGACTCAACGGTCAATCTGTACTAGCATCAATGGATGAAGAAATTCTTTCTCAGCTGGAAAATAGAGAGGTGAATAAGGAAATTTCCCAGGAAGCAAATGAATCGGCTCGATTGACAGAAGAAGGAGAAGGTCAAACTCCTGATACAAGAGAAACGGTAGCTTTTCAATCTTCTAAGCAAGAAACTAAAACCAATTTGCTTCAGCGTGTAGAGGAGATCCTGAAAGAGGAACCTATTTCGGATTTGGAGATCCCTGAAGTAAACTCAAGTAGTATTGATTATGCTGCTTTAACGCCTCATGAATTGAGTGAGGTTGCTTTCCAAAAAGTGAGAGAGTACACAGAAACACCAGAACGGTTAGAAGAGTATCTGAATTTTATGAGTAAGTTTCCAGAGCTCTCACCTAGAAATGTCGCTTTGATTCAGGAACAGTGGCCAGGAGCGAGTGCAGTCGCAACCTATAATCAATGGCAATCAATGGGGGAAGTTCTTGGAATTACTTCAGAACAGGTATTTGAAACTAGAAATACCTATACCAATAAAAAAACAGGTCGAACAAGAGAAGTTGTCCATAACAATCTTTCGGTTAAGACAGGAGAAAAATCACATATTACCTTGTTTAGACCTATGATGGTTGAAATGATTCCTGTATTGGATGAAAATGGAAATCAGGTAAAAAATGGAAAAGGCAATCCAAAATATAAAAGACTTTCTGAAGCGACACCTGAAGAAAAGGCGTTAAAGAAGGAAGGAAAATTGAAATCTCGCTTCTTCCAGGAAAGAGATTCAAATACAGGTTTAGCTAAATTCGCTACGTATAAAGTATTTGAGCTGTCTCAAACAACCTTGAAACCTGAATTTTATCCCAAAGCGATGCCAAATCGTCACTATGACTTTAATATGGATCATATTCGTACAAAAGAGGTGCTTGAAGGACTTTCCGACTATGCTAAGAATATTGGAGTAACAATCTATCAAGACGATGCAAAAGAGTTGAGAAGTGCGAAAGGATCTTTTTATCCAGATGAACAAAAGATACTTTTGAATCCAGATAATACTCCTGGAGAAGTCGTTGCCACTACTATTCACGAGTTGGCTCATGCTAGTCTACATAACCCTAAATTTGCTAACTCGTATAAGGAAGATGTCTCAAAAGATCGTAGAGAACTTGAAGCTGAGATGACAAGTTATCTCGTTTCTAATCATTTTGGGTTAGATACCTCTGAAAAAGCCATTCGCTATATGGCAATTTGGACTGATAATTTGACCTCTCTTGACGATCAACAACTAGCGCAATCTATGAAACGGATTCATGGAACAGTATCTAAGATTGTAAAAAGTGTTGAACAACATACAAAGCCTTATCAGTTGAATAGACAGGTGGGACAAAATCAAAATTTTATCCAAAGCCCAAAGAAGGGGCTTAAAGTATAGAAAGAGTGCTCTTTGTGAGCCTCTTTTTTGTGTAAAAAGTTATATAACTTTTTGTGTCGTTCTTTGATATGAACTCGTTCTACTCTGTGTCAATGTCCCTTTACAAAAGATTTTTTAATTATAGATTACAATGACAGAAAATGAAGTAGAAGTAGAAGGAGAATGATATGGTTATAGTTATTCTGGCTGAAAAAGAGAAACAGGCAGAAGCTTATGCTACAGCTTTGGGACAATTTAGTAAAACGAAAGGTGTCTATGTTATCAGGCAATCACTCTATTTTCCAGCTGAAGTTCATGTGGTGGCTGCTGAAGGGCACCTATTTGAATATAGTGAACCAGACAACTGGTCACTTGATAAATTACCTCTGACAAATGTTTCATTTAAGCAACATCTCAAAGAGGATAAGAATTCAAGAGAAAAATTTAAGAGAATTTATGATGAAGTGGTAACAGCGGATCAAGTGATTATTGGGACGGATGCTGATAGAGAAGGGGAGCGGATTGCGTACTCTATTTTGTCGCACATACCAGGAGGCAAGGAGAAAATTTGGAAACGGCTTTGGGCAAGCTCTTTGACCAAGAAAGCTCTTCAAAAAGCTTTTCAGGAATTGAAGGAACCTTCAGAGACCTATAATTACTACTTGGAAGCTGAAGCACGTGCACAAAGTGACTGGTTGGTAGGTATGAATTTATCACCTCTTGCTACACTTGATCTTCAAGCAAGAGGACAACTCCCTCGAACAAAAGGTAGCCATCTATCGGTTGGTCGAGTTCAGACACCTGCAATTAGAATAGTCTGTGAAAATGATTTAGCGATTCGTAACTTTACTCCAGAAAAATATTGGAAGCTTCAGCTGGAGGATAAGAAAAATGGGGTATTCTTCACAACAAAAGACAAAACTAAGGATAGTGAGGCTATTTTAGCCTCTTCAAGGGGGTTATCAACCACCTCTATTATTTCTTCAGTTGAGATAGAAAATCATCAGAAATCCGCTCCACAGCTATTTACCTTGTCTGCATTACAAAGTTTTGCAGCAAGCGCCTGGAAATTTGACTCAAGCAAAACAGAGAGTATTGTTGAAGGACTGTATTTGAAAGGATTTCTCTCCTATCCACGTCCGGACTCAGAATACATCAGTCGCTTTGAATTTGACGATTTAAAAGAAAATCTATCTGCCTATCAAAAGGCTATTAATTGTCATTTTCAGCCAGCGTTTTTGGAGCCTAGGGAAGATTATGTCAATGATGAAAAAGTATCTGGTACGAGCCATTCAGCCTTGATTCCGACTGAAAGAATTCCAAATCTTTCAAATTTAAAGACTGACCAACGACTGATTTATGAAGCGGTTGTGAAGCAGGCAATCTTGATGTTTGCAGATGATTGTTATTATTCGACCAAAACAATTGAAGTAAAGAATAATGGTCTTGTTTTTAAAACAAAGGGTAGAACGCTTCATAAATTAGGATGGGCTAAATGGAGTTCACGAAAGGTACGAGGTCCTGTTGAAGTTCCTGATTATCAAGTGGGAGATGAAATTGATACGCAGGTTCAGATTGTAGGGGGTGAAACAAAACCACCTAAACGATTAACTGAAAGCCAATTGATTGGCCAAATATTTCCTAAATATGGCTTGGGAACTCAAGCCACTAGAGGAGAAATCATTAAAAAAATTCAGAGCAAGGGCTATGTTGTTAAAGATAAAAAAACAGGTCAACTAACTCCTACCAACAAGGCCTATTTACTGATCAATTATCTCTATGACAATGAGTTTTCTGATCCAGAGACAACAGGAGGCTGGGAAATGTTTCTATCTCAGATAGGAGAAGGGACAATCAATCCACGAGAATTTGTGGATGCGATAAAAGATAAGCTTACTCTTCAAATCAAGGAAGTAAAAGAGAGAGGTGATTAAGTGTGACTACTGAAGAAAAGAAAAAAACACCCTATTTAGATCGTTATACAGATAATTTGACAGAAAAAGTTTCAAAAAAAGCAGAAGATTATCAGGTGTACGGACGTGATAAAGAAGTAGAAGCTGTTCAGACCACTCTTCTCAGACGAACTAAGAATAATCCTATTTTGGTAGGAGAAGCTGGAGTTGGGAAAACAGCCATTGTTGAAGGATTTGCTTTAGCCATTTTACGAAACCAGGTATCTCCAAAATTAAAAAACTTGACCGTACGCTCTCTGGAATTATCTAGTTTAATGTCAGATGAGGATGGAGGATTTATTGTTAAGTTCAAGAAAATTATTGAGGAGATGGTAGAAACCAAAGGAGAGAATCTTCTCTTTATTGATGAAATTCATACGATTGTTGGTGCTGGTGGTTCAGATAAGGGCGCTTTGGATGCTGGAAATATTATTAAACCAGTTTTGTCACGTGGTGAGATGCAATTGATTGGTGCAACTACATTGGATGAATTTCATGAGTATGTCGAACAGGATCGAGCGCTAGAGCGAAGGATGCAACCGATTATGGTTGATGAGCCAACAACTATTCAAGCGATTGAAATTCTTGAACAAGCTAAAGCTATTTATGAAAACTTTCACCAGGTATCTATTAGTTCTGAAGCTGTAAAACAAGCTGTACTTTTATCTGTTCGTTACATACCAGATCAATTTTTACCTGATAAAGCCTTCGACTTAATAGATGAAGCAGCGACAATTTGTTCTACAAATGGATTAGCCCATGTCGGGAAGCAAGAAATTGCAGAGGTGCTGAAAAATAAAACAGGTATTCCTGTCACGACGATTTTGAAAGGTGACAAGGAAAGGCTAGATGGTTTAAAAGAAAAGCTATCACGACGTGTTAAAGGCCAAGATGAGGCTGTAGATGCTGTTGTGAACGCTATAACTGTTGCACAAGCTGGTTTACAGGATCAAAGAAAGCCCCTATCTTCCTTCATGTTTTTAGGCACTTCAGGAGTTGGGAAAACAGAGCTTGCCCTGGCATTGGCAGAGGGGATGTTTGATGATGAGGAGGCAATCATTCGTTTTGATATGTCTGAGTATAAGCAAAAAGGAGATATTACAAAGCTGATTGGCGATCGTCAAACGAGAACGAAAGGTCAATTGACTGAGAAGGTTAAACAAAAACCTTATAGCGTTATCCTGATCGATGAAGTGGAGAAAGCACACTCAGAAGTTGTAGATTTATTTTTGCAGGTGCTTGATGCAGGACGTTTGACTGATTCAACTGGAAGGCAAGTGAGTTTTAAGAATACGATTATTATTATTACTACGAATATTGGTTCTCAAAAAATTATTAAGCAGTACGAATTAAAAGGGAATTTTAAAAAGCTAACCGACAGGGATAAGGTTCAGTTTGAAAAGAGCATGACGTTGGAGTTAGAAACTAGGTTCAGACCAGAATTTCTCAATCGAATTGAATATAAATTGATTTTCAACATGTTAGACGAGGAAGTGAATAAGGAAATTATTGTCAAACATCTATCAGAAATTAAAGAAAGAATGAAGAATCAAAGGTTGACTCTCTCTTATGAAGAAAGTTTGGTTACTTATTTATTGGATGTAGGAACAAATATAAAAGATGGTGCACGGCCACTGGAAAGAGTGATTAAACATAAGGTTCTCCCTTTAATTTCTAAAGAGTTTCTGAACTTATCTGATCACAACCAAGAGTATCATTTTCATCTTTGGGTAGAAGGTGATGCACCAGATGAGTATCACCGTGAAGACAAAAGAAAAATATTATTCGACGTCGAAGCTGAAAAAACGTCATTTGGTGAAGCATTATTTTCTTAAAATTCACCTTAAAAAAATGATTGTCCCTTTAAAAAATTTTTTTCAATTATCTATTATACTAACGTTGTCAAAAAAACAAAGGAGGATTTCTATGAAAAACTATTTGACAAGACAACTTCAGCAAGTAAAAACAAAATCACAGATGTTTTTATTGAGCCTTTCCCTATTCCTAACAGGATCTACAGTCTATGCGGACGATCCATTTGCTAAGTCGGATAACTTGGCAAGACAAGGAATTACAAAAGTTCAGCTAGTCAGTGTTGCGCTATTTGGTCTAGCTGCCGTTGTCACTTCGCTCATTTATGCGTTTGGTGGACGGGAGTTAAAAGCCTCAATGAAAAAAAATTGGGTGTCTATTGCAATTGCAATTATTGGTGTTTCAGCGGGACCAAGTATTATTGAATGGATTTTTGATTTCGTGAAAAGTTAAGGGGTGGTGATTTATGGCTTTTTCACTCTTTAATAAAGGTTGCTGTACGATTACAGACGATCTATTTTTAGAAATCTCCTGGGAAGATGGAAGAGGTCCAGAAGATGATAGTGAATTACTTGATATCATTGAGGGATTGGATCATCTTTCTGATTTTTCTCAGCCGATTTCAAAAAGTTTACCCTACCTAACATTTCAACAAGCCGAATTGTTATTTAAAGAGTTAAAACAGGCGTATGGTCAGTTTCAGCTGAAAAAAGTAGCAATCGCCCATCTGGAAGGGAAAAGCGTGGTGACAGAAGGAGAGGTTTACGCTAGTCCCTTCCTCATTACAGAAGACTATGAAAACCTCTTGCTTCCCCTCATTCAAGCGATACTTACTCGCTCTGAATTTGCAAATTACAGCTATCAAGAAAAAAGGGAGTATTTTGAGAACCAGATTTATCCTGTATATAAACAAAGTATGGGATTGTCCAATTCTTCTCTTCCTCTTTTCCCAGCTGAAGGTGAGACGATGGCTGTTTCACAACCAAATCGTCCATCACATGATCTAAAAGCAGGAGGTCAAATAACTGTTGCCCCTCCTATTGTTCAAAAGCAGTCAGTTTCCCTGAAGAAAATTTATCTATTTTTAGGTGGTTTGGGAGTGTTGTCAGTAATAAATATCATTTGCGTATTTTTTGCTTTCGCTCAACTATCAAGCCAGTCCGAAAAAGTAAATTTCTTATACCAGGAACAAAAAAATACTCAACTTATCATTTCAACGAAAAATGAGGTTGATGTATTTAGCCGTTATTTCTTACCTTCTTATTACTCGGGCAAAAAAGAAAACCTAGTAGATTTTCTTTCTGAAGGTGATGCAAAATTTACCAAACCGAAAGAAGGAATTTTACAGTCCGTTATTTTAGAGAAATTGAATTATGATTCAGAAACTCAAAGATATACGGTTTCCTATATCCTGTCTGTCAAAAGAGGGGATAAATCATCTAGCGTTAGATTAACTTTTGATGTAAAAGCTTCTGATTCTTCAAAATATGGATTTGTTGTAGAAACAGAACCAAAAGAATCAAATTATCTTAAAAATTAGAAAAGGAAAAATCACAATGAACAAGAAACAAGTATTAGCTACATTAGCACTTTCAACTATCGCACTTGCACAAGCTGGATTTGTATCAGCTGATGAAGTAACACCAATTGACTCTTCAGCACCAACAACAGAAGTAGTTACGCCAACAGCGCCAAGCGCTTCAACAGAAACAGAGGCTCCAGCAGTTCAGCCAACAGAGCCTTCAGTTACTCCAGTTGACCCAACAGCTCCCTCAGACAAGGATAACGCAGGTAGCCTTGACGGAGTGCCAGCTGATAAACCAGCACCTTCAGATAAGCCACAAGACAAGGATAATGCAGGTAGTCTCGATGGTGTTCCAACACCATCAGATAAACCACAAGACAAAGACAACGCAGGAAGTCTTGACGGGGTGCCAGCTGATAAACCAGCACCTTCAGATAAGCCACAAGACAAGGATAATGCAGGTAGTTTAGATGGTGTTCCGGATGAAAAGCCAAAAACTACTGATCAAGCGAACCAGCAAGGGAAGTCACAAATTGGAACCACTTCAACCTCAACAGGTCAAGTAGTTCATGATGTGACAAAAGAGCCTGTTGAAACAAATACAGGTGCGTCAATTGTTAGCACCCAAAGCGGAAACGTAGTCCTTTCAGATGGCTCAGTGGTTGCTCCTGAAGAGGTTGGTGGAACAGTTAACGAAGATAAGACTATCTCTGTTACTGACAAAGATGGGAAGCTCAAAACCCTTCCAAATACAGGAACGGCAGAAAGCATTCTGGGTGCTATTGGGGCTATGTTGTTGACGGCAGTCAGCTATGTCTACAAGAAGAAAATGTTTTAAGGTGAAATGGAAAGGGAAACAATTAAATGACAGAAAAAACACAAGGACACGGATATTTCCGTAAGAAAAAATGGGCTAAAGGTTTAGCATCAGGTATTGCAATCGCAAGTTTTGTAGCCTTCTCTGCAGGTTCAGCATTTGCGGATGAAGCAGTACAACCTGAAAGCAAAAATGACAATAACATGTACGCTACACAAGCTGGTAAAGCAACAGGAAGCCAGCCTGTAGCGATTGATAATGGAGCAGTCACAAAGGCTGCTGACAATGCTAAAAAAGCTGGAGTAGTTGTATCTGAAACACCAAGCGTTGATAAGGGGACAGATACCACTGCTCCAAAACTTGAACAGTCTAAGTCTGAGATTAAACAAGATCAGAGCAAGCAGGTCAAGGAACTGGAAGAAACGACTACAAAACAAGTCAAAAACAATGAAGCCTTCCAGGAGGCGCAAGAAGCTATTCACGCTAACAATCAATTTGTAGCGGATGAAAAAGCCAAGCATGAAGGAGCAACAACTGTCACAGTAACGAATGACGGTTCAACTGCCACAGATGGTTCAGCAGACCAAAACAAGAAAGCTACTCAAACAGCTAAACAGGTCTTGTCAGATAACCAACAAGCAGTAACAAAATACCTGGGTGAAAAAGCTAAGTATGATGCTACTGTTGAACAAGCTACTGCTCTAAACAAATCGGTAGAAAGCGCATCTGAACAGCTGAAGAAAGAAAAGGTTGATGTTAAAGTCGTTACACGTACGGTCTCTTCAGTCGCAGAAGTCGAAGCATTGAAGAAACAAAATGACCAGGCTATTGCGACTGCAAAAGGTAAAGTGGAGCTTAACAAAGCCCTCATGGCTGCCTATACAGAGAAGAAGAATGCTAGTGAACAAGTCAATCAAGATGCTGACCGTAAGTTCGCTGAATTGAAAAAATCAGGTGTACTTCTCAGTTCTAAAACCCAAGAAGTTTCCTCAGTAGATGAGGCTAACCAAATTGCCAAACAAAACCAGGCAGCTTATAATCAAGCTAAGCAGGCCCAAGTTGAATGGCAGAAGAAGTACAACGATCTTCAGTCTAAAACAAGCACTGAAGGATACACAAAAGAAGTTGTACTACAAGCTCTAAGTCTTTCGACCGCTAATCCTGAAGCAACTGTGAAGTCTACAGCTTCAGGAGCAGAAGAACTGACTACGGATTATATCGCCTCATCAAGTGGCAGATCTGGGTACTCTCGTGTTCTAGACTCAACCAAAGTCTTGAAATACAAAGATGTGGGCAATGGTTGGACAACAGAAATTGATTATACTGGGTTAAACGGCTTAACAGTCACAACCGAGGATGGGAAACAACACAATATTTCTCGTATCCATCGAAAATTTCAAATTGTAAACCAAGGTAAAACGGGCCTAAACGATGTCTATGTCTTGAATGATCCAACAGAAGGCTTTGTAGTAGCTCGAAATGATGGAACAGGTGGAGCTGCGGACTACATGAACTTCCTGGTTACAGATACCTACTACTACAATGAGGACGGCCAAGAAGTAGCTTTCAAGGCATCTAAAAAGACACCTGCAGCCTTGACCTACTCGTCTCTAAACCACAACCCTATCGGGTGGGAAGGCGCAAAAGCCATCAATGGGACACATGTTGAAATTAATGGATCAACTGTTACTCAAAACAAGGATTATGGCTATGTTTATGCAGAAGACTATAACCGTGAGGAAGAGGTAGGTCATCTTTGGGATACTTCCTCTTCAGCATATCAGTACAAGGGTGCCGCTCTTGGAGTCTTTAAGGAAGGGACAGCCTTCACAACCGAATTTATTCAATGGGATGGACCAGAAAGTCCAAATGGCCAAACCTATTGGTTTGCTTTGAATACAAAGGTTGTAGCGCCAGTCGTTGAAGTTCCAGCTACTGCAACTATCACAAAAACAACCGTGAAGCCAGTTCAGACTGAACCTGTATCAGCTGAATTGGTTAAAGCGAAAAATCCAGTTAAGCCAACCTTGGCTCTTAAAACACTTTCTGAGACGAAAAATCAGAAGTTATCAGCAAACTATCACGGCTATAAATTGCATTATAAACCAGTTGTCAGCAAATCTGTAGCAGATACAGACAAGACCAATACAAACGGTCAAACAGTTGCTAAAAACGCTGTGCAGCTCTACACATTGAATCATGACAATATCTATGCGAACCTGAAAAAAGGGGACAAGATTACCATCATCGATCCACTCGAAGCTGGAGCAGTTCCTGATGTGGCTGTCACAAAGGCAGCTGCAGAGAAAGCAGGATGGGGCGTTGCCTATGATGCAGGAAAGAATACGTATACCTTTACTGCAACCTACGAAGGGAAGCGCCTAGATGCCCCAGTGATTACCTGGAAGCCAATCTATGACAAAGGTTTCTATGATAACACTTATAAAGTGCTAGTGAATAACTATGAGGTTTTCTCAAACACTGTTACGAACTACACACCGAAGCCACCAAAACCAGTCAAAGCCGTTCTGGATCGCTCTGGTAAGGATATCAATGGGGCGACAACATTTGATCGCACCGTGACTTTCCGCTTGATGACAGACTATAGCTCTTACACCAAAACCCTTGCTTCAGCGCAAGCGATTGGTAAGAAGTTTGGAATCTTTGATGATGTTCAAGACAAAGCCTTCACAGTTGACCACAGTAAGATCAAGATGACTGCTGCAGGTAAAGATGTAAAAGACTTGTTTGACATGTATCACGTCCTTTCAGACAAAGGGCGTACAGATGCAATCAATAAGATTCTGAAAGAATTGAACTTAAATCCTAAAGGTGAGTTTTATCTTTGGGTAGCGAAGGATTCTAAGAGTTTTTATTACAACTATGTGAAGCAAAATAAAAAGGTGACGATTGATCTCCCAGCTAAGCTCCTGGTTAAAGCAGGGGAGAAAGTCGAAAACGATCTTAAACAAATCGACTTTGGCAATGGCTATCAATCAAACCTTGTCACTATCTCGGTTCCTGATGTGAATCCAGAGAAACACGCCTTGGATCAAAAGGATAATAAAAAAGTCTTGGACGGCCAAGAAGTACAGATTGGTCAATACATCCGCTATCTACTTGATGGCGTAACCGTGCCTACTAAACATGATAGCCTCTTCCAATATGATGGTAGTGATCAGTTGGATGTGGTTCATGATCGATTCACAGGTAAGTGGGAAGGTATTTTCAAGGGTACAGAGTACACAGCTGAGAAGGACCTTATCTTGACTTATGATGTCATCCTGAAGGATGGAAAAGTAGTCAAAGCTGGCGACAAGATCGCCAAAGGTACAACTTATGCCTTCTTATTTGAAGTGAACCAAGATACGGATCCTAACTTCCTTAAGAAAATTGTGACCGTTAAATGGAACGAAAAGGAAGGCAAATGGTCGTATGTTATTAATCAGGACTTCTTAAACTCATTAGGTGTAAAAGGCACGTTCGATGCAGACTTCTATCTAGAAGTCGAACGCATCGCAGCCGGAAAGGTTGAAAATACCTTTATCAATATAGTCAATTTACAAGAGATGACGGCAAAAGTTACAACAACAACGCCAGAGCCTCCGAAACCAGAACCTAAAGAACCAGGTAAGCCACAACCGCAGCCATCACTTCCAAACACTGGAACATCAGCAAGCATGCTTCCAGTTGTGGGAATGATTTTGGGATTGTTGAGTCTTGCAGGTCTTCGTAAGTCGAAAGAAAACTAATTTGACGAACTAAAATGAAAGGATGACCACAAGCTGGGGTATAACTCTCTTGTGGTCTTTATTGAAAGGAGAAAAAAATGCAAGTATTTATCGCTACTGGACGTGTTGCATTCATCCCAAGTGATGCAGTAGGTCAAACTAAAAATGGTCATGCCAGTTTCAAATTTGAGTTTGTTTGTGATTCGAGTATGAATGATGATACAAATAAACCAATTTCTAGTTTCTTCCATGTGCAAGTATACGGAAAACAAGCAGAATTGATGGCTCAGAGTCTATCAAAAGGCTCTCCAATCCTCTTAAAAGGAGAAATTATCCAACGACCATATAACGATGAACAAGGTCAACGTCGGACGTATCAGTTTATTTCCCCAAACCAACAAGGAGGAATCACTTTCCTTGAAAATAAGGAAGCATCAAACCGACGTAAGCAGGAACAACAAGGCTTTTCTCAGCCGACACAAAGTTCTATTCCTACATCCTATCCTGAACCAATGGATGCGGATTCCCCATTCTAAAGGGATTGAAAGCATACAAGAACACTTGTGTGCTTTTTCTGTTGTTTATTTATTGTATAAAAAGTTATATAACTTATGGCACAACAATATCTTTTGTCCCTTTAACAAAGAATTTGATATTATCCTTTAGAATAGAGGGGAATTAAGAGATAATAAGAAAGGAGTGCAACAATGGAAAGACAAAAATACAATTATCTGTCTGATGAATTGATTGCGGAATCTCTTCAGGTGACCAATTACTTAGAACAAAGTCGATCCAGTCGATTGAATGTTCTTCAGTTGGATGGAGAGAAATGGTTAGAAAGTTACTTTCACCGTTATGAGAAAGCCTCTCCAAGGCTACAGTTTCACATATTTCTCTTTTCGAGCTTCTATACTCGAAAAATGGAATGGTTTTTGGAAGGTGTAAGGGGGTAGTCGTTTGTTTGAGTTATTTGAAGTAGTATTTTATACCCTTATCCAAGCGATTCGAGCCAGTTGGCTCACTGCCTTCCTTTTTCTAGGGGTGGCAGGCTATTACCTATTTAAACTCTTCCAGCCGTATTTTTTAAGAAGCTATCAAAGGTTATTAGCAGGAAAGAGTAGTCTAAGCCAGGCAATAAAAATAGGTTGGAAAAATCGTAAAGGAATTGATTGGAAACAAGTTTGGAGACAATCAGTTAGAGGGCTGCTCAATGGGATGAAGTCATTCTTACCTAAAATCTTTGCGCTTGTCTCTCTCATTCTTTGGAATGTTTTCTTCAGGATATTCTATACCCTCCCTTTTGTTAAACGAGAACGGAAACGTTTTGATAAAGAAATGAAACCGATTCTTTATTTTAAAAGTTATCGCAGCTTCGTTTATATGGGATTAGGTTTTAGCTTTATTGCTTTTATCTTAACCAATTACCTGGTTACTGTTTTGAGGGCTACAATCCGCTTTCTCTACTTTAGTATTTGGTCGTTTAAAGATGCTAGCAAGGCCGTAAACTTTGACTTAAACAGCCTCTTATTTCAAAGTTTATTGAACGCTAAAGTCTTCTTGATAGCACCGATTTTAGCATTTCCAATCTTTTTACTGGGATTAGTTATCGCCTGGAAATCTGCCTGGATAAACTTTGAGCAGTTTCGAGACTATAACAACAATGAAGAAGGAGATGACCGCTTTGTGACGATTGATGAAATTCGTCGTCAATACAAAAAGATCCCTAATAAAGCTTTAACTTATCCAGGTGAGGGTGGGGCTCCTGTATTTCATGAACTGACTCATGATTTAGCAGGACAAACACTGAGAACCCAAATGTTATGGCAAAATAGGAAAATCAGTCGATATGTGACCAATGCAGAGCGGATTTTAGGTATGCTAGCTTTTCCTTCAGGTTACTACTACATTGAAGATAAGCCTACTAACTTGTTAGGAATTGGTATGACTCGTTCAGGTAAGGGTGAGGGTCATATCACTCCAGCAATTGAAATCAATAGCCGTGCGGAGTTGAAACCATCGATGGTTATAGCAGATCCGAAAGGGGAGCATTATCAAGCCTCCTACAAACTCATGAGGCAACGTGACTATGATGTCAATGTTCTTTCTTTCCAAAATATGGATTGGTCCATGTCCTACAATTCTCTAGCTTTGGCCATAGCAGCCGCAAAGAAGGGCTACTATGAGAAGACTCAAACCTATGTCAACGCAGTCGCAGAATCCATTTATCCGAAACAAAAAGGTGGAGAGAAGGGAAATGCGGAATACTTCCGTAAGTCTTCTATATCCCTATTTAACGCTCTGACAATGGCTTTGATGGATCGGGCTAATGAAACCTATCAAAATGGTGAAGATGATGCCTGGGATACCATTACGATCCCTAACGTTGCGAAATTCTTGGCGACAATGGGGTCTGAAGAAGTCTTTGTAGATAGTGCTGGTGAAATCGTCGAAAATCCAACTAGAGAACAACAAGTATCCAAGAAATCAAAAATCACAGTCTATTTTGATAATTTGAGACAAGTCAATCAAAAACAATTCTCAAAATTTAGACAAATGGCGGATATCGAATTTCGTGCTTCAGACTTTGGTGGTGATGAGACTAAAGGGAATGTCTACTCTAGCATGATGACAGGTATCAACCTGTTCTTGCAAGACAACGTGGCTAAACTGACTTCTAAAAACTCTATTGATTTAGAGTCTTTTGGTTTCCCACGTCGATTGTCTGTCAAGTTGAGATCAAGTACCAATAGTCAACTTAAAAATGAGTTCAAGCACAAAACTGCTAAAGTAACGATTACAGGATTGAAGAAGTGGGGGAAAGTCAAAAAGAAAGTCGATTATGTAAAGCAAGCAACGGCTTTAGTCGATGGGGAAGGCTATCTGACCTATGCCATCGAGCCTAAACTTCCAGATCAGTTTACGGTAACGATTGATTTCAACCATAAGAACAATGGTTATTCCCCTGTTCGAAATCAAATCTTCCAATTTTCAGCTGAAAAAGTCTATCGAAAAGCTGGAGATAGCCTAGAACTAGATGAGTACACTAAGAAGCCGATTTTAGATCATATCGATATAACCGTCCTTAAGAATAAAGAAGACACCCAAAATCTTCTTCAGGAGTCGGATATTGAACTGGTCTATTCAGATAAACCGAAAATCATCTATCTGGTAACACCGCCAAACCGCACAGAGTACAATGGGATTGTCTCTTTGTTCTTAGATCAGTTATACAATGCCAACTATGAGCTTGCATTAACAAATGGTCGGAAATGTATCAATCGCATTCTCCATATCTTGGATGAGTTTACAAACATGCCAGCTATTCCTCACATGGATACGAAAATCTCCATTGGATTGGGGCAAAACATTCTCTATTATCTTTGGATTCAAAACTTGGAACAATTGGTTAATGTCTATGGTCAAAATGTTGCGCAAACGATTCTGGATAACTGTTCATTGAAAGTTTACGTCAAAACGACGTCTCCAGATACCAATAAGAGATTTAGTGGTGAGTTGGGGACACGTACCATTACCAGAAGACGAAGATCCAGCAATATCCTGGACGAAGCCAATCCAAATGTAGCTGTCGAGAATCCAAAACAAGAGTTGTTGACACCAACGCAATTGGCCAAGCTTCAGGAAGGAGAAGCGGTTATCTTACGTGGGGTCAAGGGACGGGATAATGTTGGACGTAAGGTCACAACGGATCCAATCTTCGCACATGATAAGAACAGCTTCCCTTACAAATACATGTTCTTACAAGAGGAGTTTGATACATCGATGACTCTTGCGGATATTCCAGTCGAAAGTGCACACCGTGAGCTAGAGCTTCAAGAAATAGCAGTTGATGCAGGTACAGCCTTCAACAACATCATCGACTGGAGGCAACGTTTGACCATGCCACTCCTCAGCAACAATGGCGAAACTCCTAAACTATCAGGCCGTCACAGTAAAGGGCAAAAGGTACAATCCCAATCCTTTACTTCCACAGATGAATTATTCCAGGCAGCTGCAGCTAGTGTTATTCACGGTGACTATGATTATTATGATGACGGAGACGACTTCTTTGCGGATGAAGTTATCTAAAAAGATGTACAATAAGTTATATAAACACTTGCAAGAAAAAATGATGTTTGTTATAATGAGGTAAATAATGATTAGGAGAAAAAATGATGAAAGCAAAGCACTTTTTAAGAATTGTTTTAGTAGGGTTAGCCTTGATTTTACTAGGGGCATGTGGTCAAAAATCACCTGAAAGTCTCTCTAAAAATGTGTTAAAAGATAGCTATACGGGCTTTTCACCAGAACATGGTTATGAGAGTAGTGATTTTAAGGGTGGAGTAGGAACTACCTTAAAGTTTGATAAAGAAAAACGAACCATCTCAAATAACGACGGTGAAAGCATCAATTATAGTGTTCTTTCAGAAGAACAAGTGAAGAGAATCCCAGCTGATTTCAGAGGCACTCTAGTTAGTCTAGAGAGTCAGCTGAAAGGAAAGGATAACTTTACAATCGCTGTTGATTATAAAGATATAGATAAACCTGAAGAAGCTCGCTCTTATTATCAAGTCGTCTTGACCGAGGGTGGTAAAAAAATCCGAATCATTGAACTCCGCCGTGGCTATAAAGAAGACAATGCTTTCTATGATTTCAACGGAACCGCAGATTAACTTACAAAAGTCTCAATTACTTGAGGCTTTTTTTGTTGTCAGAATTTCATTGTCCCTTTAAAAACGATTTTGCCATTATCGAATATGATAGGGGTATCTTAAAAAGAAAGAAGGTATCTTTAGTGCACTATCAAACCTTTTCAGATTTGGTGAATGAGATCAAGAATCTTGATGGTGAGATTACAGGCGAGAATGCAAAAAAGCTGGCAGAGTTTTATTCCTATTGGAATAACTATTTAGAACCAACTCCTGCATTTATGGCATTTCTCACCTATTTACCAGGAGGGATTGCCAAGGCTCTTTATCAAATCACTTCCAGCCTAGAACATGTTTTTAATAATATGTTCAAGCTCTTTGGTCTCTTCGGTTATCTAGGCGACCAGAAGACGATTATAGGCCAGTTCTTTTACTGGTTTCAGCTATTGGGGACGTCCTTGTTCACCCTGATTTTGGTCGTATCGGCCGTCGCAGGAGTTTTTACAAAGCCAGTCAAATACAAAGGAGTCATCACGAATTTCCTTTTGGTAACGGCTGTAACTGCCGTATTGCCACTAGCTTTGACCACTATATCAACAGCAGTAGCACAGGATGCCATGTCTATCCAGACAGTCTCCAGTGAAGCGCCATCTGGCAGTCAACCGACTTCCTCCTTGGCTCTGCAGCCCATGAAAAATAATGTGGTAGACTTAAAAGTCTTGATCTACAAGGATTTTTCTACGGAGTTGTTTCCAATGGATGATTATGGCTTTATCAAGCCTGTTCAAGAGGGATCTACCCCTGTCAATAATATCACGGATAGTCCTGAACAGCGGGACACGACTGATTTTGCGACCAAGATTGATTTTGGGGCAAACTATGGTACAACGAATCCAAAAATGATACAGGATATAGAGAAACATGATAAAATACCAGGGATTAAAGGCTTGTTCCTACATAAGTTGAATTCCAATAATACTGGAGTTGAAAGCATCACAGAACACCGAGTCATTAATCAATTGAGTGCTTTTGAATCAGTTTACATGCGCTATAAAGTCAACTGGATAGGGATGTTCCTCCAGTATATTATCCTGATTGTTCTTTTGGTCAGCATGATCATTAAGCTCGTTAAATCAATCTTTGATATTCTGATTGAAGCAATGATTTCTCCAATTCTTGGATATAGTTCTCTATCAAACTCAAAGAAATATAAGGAGCTGCTAAGAACGATTGGCGGTGCTTTAGCAGGAATCTTCTTTGAAGTCATCATTATGCGTGTAACGCTTGAGATTTTCAGAGATTTACCAATCCTTTCTGTTTCAGCTGTATCTAAGCTTTCTGGCGGATTCTTTGATGGACTCAATATGTGGGAACAGTGTCTCGCAGCTGCCTTTGTCTATGTTGGAGTATTCTTTGCAGCCATGCAAGGAGTAGCCATGATCGAGCGCTGGCTTGGAGTTTCAACAGGTCATAGTGAAACAGCTCAACAATTGCTGGGTGCTATGATGATGGGTAATGCTTTTGCGGCTGGAGCAGGCGGCCTCTTTAATGGTGGTATGGCACTTGGTCAATTTGGTATGGATATGGCACAAAAAGCTCCAGATGCCCTATCTAAAGGAAGTCAGATTCTGGGAAATAGCCTTGCCAGAACTGGAGGTGGTATTCAAGGTGCTTTGAACTCTGTAAAAGACCAGGGCTTGATGAATGCGGCCAAAGGTGGTGTAAGTAATATGGTTGATTTGGCAGAATGGAAAGCTTTTGAAGCCATGCAAAATGGGAAAGGGGCAGTTGGAAAAGTTTTAGATAAACTGGATGATAAGGCTGCCTCTGCTCAAAATGCGACCTATAACGCATTGAAAAACGATGCAGTTCCTGGTATTAATCAGCCTGGACCAGTTGATATTCCTGAGCCTCCAATTGATCCAGGAACAACCGATGCACCTATTGTCGATCCAACTCCTCCAGCTGAAGAAATGGAGTCCCCAATTCAAGATCCAAATCCACCTGCAGATGCACCAGTTTCAGAATCACAACCACCAGCACAGCCTGATTCTTCTCAACAAAAATTTCAAAAGAGCATGAATCAAATGAATTACATGAACCAACAAATGCAACAAGCAGGACAGCGTATGCAGGGAGGTCGTCATATCACAGGTGCTGAGAGTGAGGACGAAGAAGAATAGGCTGAACTATGGATTTAACAGGAAAGAACATTGTTATCACAGGAAGCCTACGTCCTCTAACTCGAGAAGAAGCCATACGATTTTTAGAAAGTAAAGGAGCTGTCGTTCAAAACTATATATCTTCTAGGACAGATATATTGGTTTTAGGACACAAGCAGTTGAATCTTTTTGATCTAGATAAAAGGTCTAAAAAGCATGATGAAGCGCTTAGACGAATATCAGACGGTCAATCCATCACTTTCCTTTCAGAAGAATCATTCTTTGATTTAGTCAAGAAGTCTCAAGATTGAGGCTTCTTTTATTGTACAAAAAAGTATATAACTTTTTATACAATTCATTCCTGAAGGATGATGGGGAAAATGCTATTGTCCCTTTAAAAGATATTTTCGATTATTCATTATAATGTGAGTGTCAAAACAAATATAAAGGAGAAATTCATGTACGATGAAAAATACGGTGTACCTAGAGATATCTATGCCAAAATCAAGATCATAGGCCTTCTTATCATAGATATTGCTTTTGTAGGAATTACTGGAGTAATCGCTTTGAGCGTTGGCTTAAAAATCTTTCCTAAAAGCCAATGGATACAGATGTTCGCATTCATTTTTTTAACACCAGTTCTGAGTTTGTATCTGGTGTTACCAGCTAACGGTGGCAAAAAGAATTGGCACAGCATGTTTCTGTTCTTCAGACGAAGAAGAAAACGTTATATCAGCTTAAATTACATCAGAAGGAGAAAACCATAATGGCGATTAAACAAATTAAATCCCCCAAAAATGAGAAACGTCCGCTGGGGCGTATTCAAGAAACGAAGAGACAAACGCAGGAATATTTTGATTTGCATTCTTGCGTTGAGTTGTTAGATGTAAAATCAATCATTCCAAACAGCCAGGCTTATATTCAGTTAGTTGATTATGGCTACTTGCAGCTGATGGAGATACCAGGTAAAGATTTAGGATCGATGTCTTATAACGAGGTTATGAGAACCATTGAAAATTTTGAAACCTGGTTGACTCGATTTGGATCGAATATCCAAGTGGAGACGACAACTTTACCAACAAATACAGATACGCAAATTTCTGACTTGCGCCATCATTTGGATTTAGTGCGACAAGAAATGTCTAAGTTATCAATAAATGATAGACGTTTTTTACAACTCAAGGATCGTGAAATTTGGCTTCAAAGCCAAATTAAAGTTGAAGAAAGCATCCGACAAGAAGTCTATAATACAGAGTTCATACTGTGGCTATTTGCGCCCACAACAACCGAATTGGACGAATTGGTTCGTAAGGCTAAAACCTATGGAAATAATGATTTTGTTCCACAAGATATCAGCTACAGGAAGAAAATTCAGATTATAAAGCAATACAACAATATGAATGAGAAAGTGTAGGAGAGATAGCATGCCTGATTTATCAAAACGTAGACAAAGACAATTAAAGAATGAAGGATATGACCTTGCTTTCCTTAGCCAGATTCAACCGCAAGGAAATATTGATTTTAAAAAGGATGATCGTTTCTGGATAAGTGGAGATGGATGCCATACGGTCTTACACTATTATGAGTATCCAACTGAAGGAATGGATCGTTTTTGGCTTTCTGAATTGTTGTTGCTTCCTGGAACACGTTCCTTCCTGTCACTGTACAAGGAGGATAATAGACAGCTTCAAAAAGAGATTGAGGACTCTATTGAAGAGAAGTCAACACGGATTACAAACAATAGCAAACTAACCAATAATCGGAAAGAACTAGATGAGATTGACAATCTTAATAAACTAAGCCGTGAAATTGATAAGCGGAATATAGCTATGTATGGGATGTATATTCGTGTCTTTGTGTTTGCATCAATCAAAGAAGAGTTATTCAAGAAGGTTGAAGAAGTCAAAGACAAAACGTCGAAATTCAAATCCACTATTCTGTCTGGAGAATTAGATTTTGAATACCATGCTCCATTTATTCCAGCCGAATATCAGATTGATTTGCCCAATCATCGAAGAGGGATACCGACTCCAGCTCACTCAATAGCTGGTGGATATTTCTTTAATCATACGAAGCTAGAAGATGAGAAAGGCTTCTATCTTGGATGGACTCCAACTAACGGAGCGGTAAATTTCAATTTTCTAGAACGTGACGAGAAAAGAACACGATCCTTTATGATCCTATCTGGAAATCCAAAGATGGGACAACGATCTTTTCTTATGAAACACACAGACGGTCTCTATGCGAAGGGGCATTATATTCGTAACTTTGATGCTACTGGCCAGTTTCTTGATCAGACACGAAAACAACATGGATTGATTCTTGATTTATCAGGTGAGGCTAACCGTATCAATATCTTCCAGGTATTTCCAACAGTGACCAATGAAGCAGGAACTGAAATCGATAAGAAGAAATCCTACAACCTTCATATCGAGAAACTGAAGAGTATCTATAAACTCCTGAATAATGAAGTGACAGGAGACGATTTAATCACATTTGGAACTCTCCTGAATGAGTTTTATATTGAGGGAAATATGTGGGCTCGAAATCCTTCATTGAATCCAGAAAAACTGAAAGCGACGGATATTGTGAAGGAAGAGTATCCTATTCTGTCTGATTTTATTTTGTTTGTTGATGCCTACAAACGTCGACTGGAACAAACTAGTACGGATAAAGCCGAACACAAGGCTGTTAAGCGTATTTACAACACGTTTAACGAACTATTGACAACAAACGCAGAAATTTTCGAGGGGACAACCAAATTTCAAGATATTTCTTCAGAGCAAGTTGTGACATTTGACTTCTCAGGTTTGAAGAACGCCCCTCATTTGTTAAATGTTCAAATATTCTCTGTTCTTTCACTTGTCTCGGCTGATATTGTCAATAACGGAAAACGCTGTAAGCAATTACTGAAGAGACGTCCTGACTTAACGGAGATGGATATGCAGCACTATATTGTCAATATTAGTGGGGCACAGACACTCATTGACCCTAAGCATGAAAGTAGTGTCAACCTTCTGGCTGATATGATTGATACAATGGGCGAAAACTTTGCTGGTGTTGTATTGTCTGTTAATTCACTGCGAGGGATTCTGTTTGAGACGGGGATTGGCACTCATAAGGATCCGTACGTAACGGCAGTCCAGAGGATTTTTGGTCTGATGCAATATAGAGTTTTTGCTCAGACGGACGAAACCAGTGTTCCTCTACTAGCTAACGCCTTATCTGGATCAATGAACCAGTCTGAACTAGAGACTTTGCCTCGTCTGAAGAAAGGACAGTTATTCATGAATATTGCAGGGGTAGGAAATCTGGTCTTTAACCAACAGCTGTTAGCCCCTGAAGTTGAGCGCTATGGCGGTATTGAGTAAGAAAGGAAGGTAAACCAGAATGGCCAAAAATAAACTAGGAATGATTGCCAGGACTAAGCAGAGATTTGATCAATACGTATTGATTCGTAAATATCGCATGCAACAAGAAAGAGATTATTTCGCTTCAGAGGGAGAATCTGATCCAAAACGCCTGGAAGCACAAAAAGAACGAGATAAGGAGTTTTTGAACGGTCTCAAGAAGATTGGAATAGGATTTATTGTATTTTTAGTTTTTTATGGAATTTTGCGAACAATATTAGGATTGTGGTAAATAAGCGAGGTATCCATGAAAAAAATATTTAAACTGAAGATCCTCATTCCTTTTGTGGCTCTCCTATTAATTATCAATGTTGGGATAACCATGTTAGTTGGGATAATGGGAGCTGTAACCAATAATGGAAGAAATGATTGTGGTGCTGTAGAAACAACATCTTCAACTGGCGACTCCACAGTTTCTTCAGCGGATGGTTCCATCGATGAATTTGTAAAAAAGCACAAGGAAGCCTATATCCTGTCTTGGAAGGCAGGAGGTTTCCTACCTTCAGCTTCTATCACTCAAACAATGATAGAGAATGGCTTCAATTTTACGAATCCTAATGGTACTTCCTTCTGGAAAGCTCACAATATGGGAGGTGTTAAAACCTCTAGTAAAAGTAATTTTCCAGTTACTCTTGCGACGTATGGTGAAGATAGTGTTGATTTAAGTGGGACAAAGCCTGGAGCGAATGTCGGAGACGGTACAGGAGGAGCTTATACTTGGTTCTCTAGCTACGATGCAGGGATCGTAGGGAAAGCTGAGTTTATGGCTCACCAGACACTCTATAAAGGGGCTATAAACAATACAAATGGTATTGCTAGCCTATCTGCTATAGCAGATGGTGGATGGGCCACAGATGGCACTTATAAGAGTAAACTAACTGATATGTACCAAAAACTAGGTACGAAGTATCAGTGGCTTGATAAGGAAGCTATTGCTGCTCATGGTGAGAAACCTTATGAAGGATCCAGTACACAAGATGTCAGTTCTTCAGATAGTGCGGTGTCTTCTTCAGCTGAAAACAGTGGATGTGGAGAATCAGGTAGCAGTACCGATGGAACGGGAACTGTCCCTTCAGATGCGACTGCGTGGGGGTATAAACCAGAAGACTTACCAGATAGTTTAAAATCATTCATTATTGATCCTAAGAGCTTAGGCATGGACTATGCTAAGTCTACAGGATGGTATAATCCTGGAAGCGACGAGTATGCTGGTCAATGTGTGAATCTTACAATTAGCATGGGAAATCACTTATGGGGCCATTCTGGATCCGTACAGGGCGATGGGAAAGATCAGGCGGCAGCATGGGCTGCAATATTTGGAAACTCAGTTAAGACTACACCTAAAAAAGGCGCTATTTTTTCTACACAGGTAGGGGGCGGAGGATATGGCCATACTGGTATTGTATGTCATGTTTTTGAGAATGGCTCCATCTTGTTTGTAGAGCAAAATACACCTCTGAGTGGTTGGGACCAGTTCAAAACTCCATATACATGGAATTATCGTATTTGGACTAAATCTCAACAGCAAGAACAGGTAATCTCTTTTGCTTATCCAGATGACAGAGAAGCTAAATTCAGTTCAAATTAAAAGGAGGAGATAAGATGATTGATTGGATAAAAGAGAATATGGTTGTATCGATTGTAGTAGGTATTCTATTAATTTTGGCAGGAATAGGGATTGTGTCGAGTTTCAGACCATCTCAACAAACCAAAATAGAGGAAACAGCTCAGGTGAGTTCTTCAGGATCTGCTCAAAACGAACCGTCTTCCAAAGAGGAAACAGCAGATGAAAAGCATTATCGGACAGCTAAGCTAAAACTAGAACGTCCCTATGCAGAGGCAGCACTGGAAGATAAAAAGGAAGTGTTAAAAGCCTTTGAAGAAGCAGTAGCAGATATAAAAAAGACGAAGTTTCTGCCAAATGTCAAGGGAACAATCGAGAATCATTTATCTATGACACAGAATGCGATGGTTCAAACCTTTGCGATGGCTCTTCTGACGAATCAGTATGATTTTCAACCTGAACAATTGGAAGTGATGCCAACTGAATCAGATGATGTGATTCAATTTTTAGTTGTTCTAACTAAAAATGGAGAAGAGAACAGCTATTTCGTTGGAAATTTCAATACTACGGTTCAACAAATCCAGCTAAAAGCCTATGTTGGTGGAAATATAGGTGGTACATACGGATAACAAGTTGCACAAAAAGTTATATAACTTTTTGTGCTTTTATATTGACAAATAAAGTTGTTTTAGTTATAATTAAGTATATAAAAAGTTATATAACAAAATATACAATTATCCAAGGAGGGAATCATGAAGATTCAGACTACAAATTTAGGAAAAGGTGGCGGTGGTAAGACTACAGATACCTTTAATGAAGGGGATTGGTTGGCACGTGTTAAGGGGCTTAGAACACTACTCATTGATGGAGCTTGGGAATGTAATTTGACAAGAACATTTGATGTAAAATGTGAGAAAACCGTCTATGATATATTTACGACTGGAGAGTATGAGATTGTTCCAATATCAGAAAATCTCAGTTTGATTTGTGGTGATGAGCGTTTGACAGATGAGCAGTTAGATCTTGCTAGTCGAAACAACAAGTATCTCCAGTTGTTTATGTGGTTTAGCGAACATTACGAAGAGTTAGAAGCACAATTTGATGTCATTCTGATTGATACGCACAATGATGAGAGTTTAGTTACAGCAAATTTTATAGCTGTATCAGATATTGTCTTGGCTGTTTCTGATGCCTCTCTTAATGGTTTTCGTGCCTGGTTATCTTTGAAAAATTTTGTAGACTTCATTAAGAGCGAAGCTATCGAAGTTATTACTAAGAAAAGCTATGTTAAAGCAGAACCTTATCTTATTGGAAATAAGATTAAGTACGTTGGAAACAATGTAACAGACACCTGTAAACAATTTTTAGAAGTTGTTGAAGAAGATCAGGCTTACTTGGGATCTATCCAGGAGAAAGAGCTCATGGCCAAGAGTCTTGTGATCAGTCAGAGTGTCTTTGAGCAGCATGAAGAGATGACAGCTAACCAACAAGAGACACATCAAAAGTTTTATGATAATATAAACTACGTATATGAAAATATTTTGAGTGTGTTAGAAGGAGAGGTAGCATGACAGAGAATCGATTCGCACAAGTAAAACAAACATTCCAAAGTACACCAAAGAGAGAAAAGACTCCTTCGTCTAGGAAACAAAATCAGGAGGCTAGAAAGTCTCCTGAAAGCTACAATAAAAAGCAACGTTTCCCTTTCTCTCTCCATCATAATGTTCGATACGATATGTTAGATGCTTTAGTAGAGCATCATGGTGAAAAATCAGCTTCATCTTATCTTGAGAATCTGATTATAAGAGAATGGGAAAAGATGGAGCGAAAGAAAAAATAGAGTTCCATAAGAAAGGAAATGTCTCATGGTTTATACAGGAATGCCGTATTCTAGTTGGAAAAGACAGTCGCGAACTATTGAAGAACTGGAGCATATTTTTTTGGAAAAAGAGGGAATGAAGCGAGAAAGAGAAAATGAGTTCATCCAGGAATGTATAGAGCGAGATCTAGAATTTGCAAAGAAACACTATCAGACAACTGGAAATATTACTTATAGTATTCCTGTTAATGATTTGCCAAAAGATTTCAATAATCTTGAAGTAAATCTTGAAGTGAATCTGTATAACCTCATTCATTATGTTTATTCTGATGATGAACTTAGATTTTTTTATAAGACATCTAAAATCAGCTTCATCTCAAATTTAACGGATGTTCTTAATATCTCTGAAGATATTGCATTACAGATCCATTCTTTATTGTCGGACGAAGACTATATTATAAAATCACTTCATGAAAGTTGGTTTAGATTATGTGAAGTCAATGAGAGAAACAGACTACTCAATAGTAAATATGGTTCTTATGATCCCTTTTATAAGACGGTTAGCAATTCCCTATTGGCGAAAATTGAAAAGTTAAAATCGAAGAGTAACTTTATAAGAAACTGGAGGAATAATCGTTTTTGGAAAAAGAAAGGATTATCTCGCGAAAGTATTTCAAAATTGTACTCACTTGTAAGTTTTTTCTACCTGGAACATGATTGGGATAGGATTGCTTATCAAAAATTATTTTGTTTCCAGGTACGAGGAGATAATAAATTTTAAAATATTACTGATGAAGTAGGAGGAATCTATGATGATTTTCATTGATATTAAAAGACTTGTTCAGCTGTTCTTTATTTTTATCGGAGCTATAGCAATCTATGTTTTCTATAAAACATTTGGACTTAGTATGGTGTTTATAATTGTTTTAGGGTTGGCCGTTTTAAAATTTGCTCCAGCTTTCCTTCCAGTTGTATTATTACTGTATTTGGGACTTCACTTTACAGGTGGTTTTTCCTTTATTGCAGATGGAATTGTGACGGTTTTATGGAGTATTATTTTGATTCCTATGGGGATAGCTACTATTGAAATGAGCAAATCCTATTTTAGTAAGAAAGAGAAACCCTGGTATGACAAATAAGAGTTTATCTGAAAAGATAGGCTCTTTTTTTGTCAGAATAAGGGATTATTTGAACATTCAGGTCAAAATTTATTAAAATAAGCGTAATTTTAATAAGGGAGGATTCTGAATGGCTTTCTTTGATGAGAGAGAACTAAAAAATCAATTGCTGTTCCAAAATGCAAAAGAATTTTATAAATTTGTTTCTAAGTATGATGAGGAGATGATTCCAGTCATGAAAGCAAAGGGCTATACCTGTATTCATTCTATGGAGCGAACTGTCGCCTTCACATTTGGAGAGTTTACTTTCAGAAGAAGACGTTGGAAAAAGGGAAATCATTGGGTTATTCCAGTAGATGAAAAGTTAGGACTTCAGAAGAACGTCCGCTTCTCCTGGGAATTTATGTATCAGGTTGCTAAATTATCTACTTTAATGCCATATGATAAAGTAACTCAGGTGATCCAATTGACTTATCACATCTCTATCACAAAGCCAATTGTAGTAAAAGCTGTAAAAATTTGTGAGAAGTTATTGGAGGAGAGAGAAGGCTATCGATATTATGAAGAGAATAAAGAAGTTCGCAAAAGAAAAGCTCAGGTTATTTATATTGAGGGTGATGGTGTGATGGTTAAAGCACGTGACACACAGAAGGATAATAAACATTATGATTTATCTCATTTTGTAGTCCATACGGGAAGCCAGAAAGTTGGCAGCAATCGATTTGAACTCCAGGACAAAAAAGAATTTATTGGCCTTGATAATCGCTTAGTGAGGGAGCAGGTGATCGATTATCTGTTCAATAATTACGAAATTACGAATCAGACTTTATTGATCACGAATTCTGATGGAGGTCATGGATATACACCCTATGTTTTCAAAGAGATTGCGAAGGTTCTGCGAATTAAACGCCACGAACATTTCTGGGATGAGTACCATGTAAATAAGGAGTTGAAGAATTATCTAAAATTTTACTCTGAGGATCTATTAGAGAGAGCTTTCCAGGCGATTAAGCAACATGATAAGCAGTTAATGAGAACTGTCCTAGATACGACCGAAAGTTATATCGAGACAGAAGAAGAACAAGAGTTATTTGAGAAGTTCAAAAGTAAAATATTGAGAAATTTCCAATACACTAAACCAGCCGAACAGAGAGGATTCAGTCATGCAGGAATCGGGATAATGGAGAGTCAGCATCGTAAGGTCACTTATAGAATGAAAAAAAGAGGAATGTATTGGACTCTTGCTGGAGCTGAAACGATGAGTCGGATAATTGTTTTGAATTATGAGGATTCCTTGAGAGAATTATTCTTTGGCAACTGGAGAGAGGATTATGAAAAATTTATTTCTTTGGAGGAAGTTTCTGCTTATACCATTAAAAAGAGAATGAGTAAAATGGATAAAGAAAATACATCTAGATATCAATGTTACCCTGATAGTAAAAGATTATCCTACTTCCGAAAACAATAGAAGTACATAATAAAGTATATAAAAAGTTATATAACAATAACCTTTGTAAAAAAAGGTCTTTTTGTGCTACAATCAAGCATAAAATACTTGCGCGGTGTGTAAAAATGTGTTATAATTTACTTAAATTAATCGAATAAAAAAAGACGAAAAGTGCGCTAACACTTCTCGCCTTACCGAGTAAGAACTCGTCCTTCTTACTCAGTCTTTAATTAATGATACCTGATAAGTGTATCAATGTCAAGACTGAGCAAGAAATTTGTTCAGTCTTTTTTTAAAACTCGGTGATGTTCTCCTAAAAAATGTATGAATTTAGGCGTTCTAAAAAATTCTACCGCATACAAAAATGAAAAATATCTTGACAATGAAGGAAAAATTGTGTTACAATAATAGACGGTACTTTTTACTTTTGGTCTCTCAAAAGTGTACAGGGACGTGCTGACAAATGTTGCAAAAGTACACACAGATGGTAGCTGTCACCAAGTGTATCATCACCAAAAATAAAAAAACACAGGAGAATGTAGATGCCTACAATTAACCAATTGGTTCGCAAACCGCGTAAATCAAAAGTAGAAAAATCTAAATCACCAGCTTTGAACGTTGGTTACAACAGTCATAAAAAAGTTCAAACAAACGTTTCTTCACCACAAAAACGTGGTGTTGCAACTCGTGTTGGAACAATGACACCTAAAAAACCTAACTCTGCCCTTCGTAAATTCGCTCGTGTACGTTTGAGCAACCTTATCGAAGTTACTGCCTACATCCCAGGTATCGGACACAACTTGCAAGAGCACAGCGTGGTGCTTCTTCGTGGTGGACGTGTAAAAGACCTTCCAGGGGTACGTTACCATATCGTCCGTGGTGCACTTGATACTGCAGGTGTTAACGATCGTAAACAAGGCCGTTCTAAATACGGTACTAAACGTCCAAAAGCATAAGGAAAGGGGATAAAGAGAAATGAGTCGTAAAAATAGAGCTCCAAAACGTGACGTATTGCCAGATCCGCTTTACAATTCACAACTAGTTACTCGTCTTATCAACCGCGTTATGCTTGATGGTAAACGTGGTACAGCTGCTTCAATCGTTTACGGTGCTTTTGAGCAAATCAAAGAAGCTACTGGCAACGATGCACTTGAAGTATTTGAAACAGCTATGGAAAACATAATGCCTGTACTTGAAGTACGTGCACGTCGTGTTGGTGGATCTAACTACCAAGTCCCAGTTGAAGTTCGTCCAGAACGTCGTACAACACTTGGACTTCGTTGGTTGGTAACCATCGCTCGCCTTCGTGGTGAACACACAATGCAAGACCGTCTTGCAAAAGAAATCTTGGATGCTGCGAACAACACTGGTGCAGCAGTTAAGAAACGTGAAGACACTCACCGTATGGCTGAAGCTAACCGTGCCTTCGCACACTTCCGTTGGTAATAAAATGATACTAAGAGCGGCAAAGGCCCAAGGCAAAAATAGGAAACTGGTGCAGTGTTCCGTGAACACAAAGCAGTTTATCTTTTTTGCACCGGGCCTCGCTCGGGTTCAAATCAGCTAACTTGAGCTTTTAGCTCGAGTTTAACTCAACTTACCAGCTCGTAAGTTGAAACCAACAAAAACAAGATAAACATTGAGAACGGGTAGGTCCTGCCTATCCGTTTTTATTAAAATCGTGTTATAATAGAATAGAAATTAAAATAAATAGGAGAAACAAACCTCATGGCACGCGAATTTTCACTTGAAAAAACTCGTAATATCGGTATCATGGCTCACGTCGATGCCGGTAAAACAACAACTACTGAGCGTATTCTTTACTACACTGGTAAAATCCACAAAATCGGTGAAACTCACGAAGGTGCGTCACAAATGGACTGGATGGAGCAAGAGCAAGAACGTGGTATCACTATCACATCTGCTGCGACAACAGCTCAATGGAACAACCACCGCGTAAACATCATCGACACACCAGGACACGTGGACTTCACAATCGAAGTACAACGTTCTCTTCGTGTATTGGACGGTGCGGTTACTGTTCTTGACTCACAATCAGGTGTTGAGCCTCAAACTGAAACAGTTTGGCGTCAAGCAACTGAGTACGGAGTTCCACGTATCGTATTTGCCAACAAAATGGACAAAATCGGTGCTGACTTCCTTTACTCAGTAAGCACACTTCACGACCGTCTTCAAGCAAACGCACACCCAATCCAATTGCCAATCGGTGCTGAAGATGACTTCCGCGGTATCATCGACTTGATCAAGATGAAAGCTGAAATCTATACTAACGACCTTGGTACAGATATCCTTGAAGAAGATATTCCAGCGGAATACCTTGACCAAGCTCAAGAATACCGTGAAAAATTGGTTGAAGCAGTCGCTGAAACTGATGAAGACTTGATGATGAAATATCTTGAAGGTGAAGAAATCACTAACGAAGAATTGAAAGCTGCTATCCGTAAAGCAACTATCAATGTTGAATTCTTCCCAGTATTGTGTGGTTCTGCCTTCAAGAACAAGGGTGTTCAATTGATGCTTGATGCGGTTATCGACTACCTTCCAAGCCCACTTGACATCCCAGCAATCAAAGGTATCAACCCAGATACAGATGAAGAAGAAACTCGCCCAGCATCTGATGATGAGCCATTCGCAGCTCTTGCCTTCAAGATCATGACGGACCCATTCGTAGGTCGTTTGACATTCTTCCGTGTATACTCAGGTGTTCTCCAATCAGGTTCTTACGTATTGAACACTTCTAAAGGTAAACGTGAACGTATCGGACGTATCCTTCAAATGCACGCTAACAGCCGTCAAGAAATTGACACTGTTTACTCAGGTGATATCGCAGCTGCCGTTGGTTTGAAAGATACAACAACTGGTGACTCATTGACAGATGAAAAAGCTAAAATCATCCTTGAGTCAATCAACGTTCCAGAACCAGTTATCCAATTGATGGTTGAGCCTAAATCTAAAGCAGACCAAGACAAGATGGGTATCGCTCTTCAAAAATTGGCTGAAGAAGATCCAACATTCCGCGTTGAAACAAACGTTGAAACTGGTGAAACAGTTATCTCTGGTATGGGTGAACTTCACCTTGACGTCCTTGTTGACCGTATGCGTCGTGAGTTCAAAGTGGAAGCAAACGTAGGTGCTCCTCAAGTATCTTATCGTGAAACATTCCGCGCTTCTACTCAAGCACGTGGATTCTTCAAACGTCAGTCTGGTGGTAAAGGTCAATTCGGTGATGTATGGATTGAATTTACTCCAAACGAAGAAGGTAAAGGATTCGAATTCGAAAACGCAATCGTCGGTGGTGTGGTTCCTCGTGAATTTATCCCAGCGGTTGAAAAAGGTTTGGTAGAATCTATGGCTAACGGTGTTCTTGCAGGTTACCCAATGGTTGACGTTAAAGCTAAGCTTTACGATGGTTCATACCACGATGTCGACTCATCTGAAACAGCCTTCAAGATCGCGGCTTCACTTGCCCTTAAAGAAGCTGCTAAATCAGCACAACCAGCTATCCTTGAGCCAATGATGCTTGTAACCATCACTGTTCCAGAAGAAAACCTTGGTGATGTTATGGGTCACGTGACTGCTCGTCGTGGACGTGTAGATGGTATGGAAGCACACGGTAACAGCCAAATCGTTCGTGCTTACGTTCCACTTGCTGAAATGTTCGGTTACGCAACAGTTCTTCGTTCTGCATCTCAAGGACGTGGTACATTCATGATGGTATTTGACCACTACGAAGATGTACCTAAGTCAGTACAAGAAGAAATCATTAAGAAAAATAAAGGTGAAGACTAATCAGTCCTCACTCTAGAAGGAAGTCACTTAGTGGCTTCCTTTTTTTATCTTTAACTATTCATTTTTGCTGAATATAGTATACGAATTTGATCGCTAAGTGAGAAAAATACTAATTCTATCCAGAAAGAAAATATTCTAATTTGATAAATTAAAATAAATAAAGGTTCCTAATTCCGTAGAAAAGTTAATAAAAATGAGGAAAAGATTCATAAATACACTTTTAGATAGAAAATTCAGAAAATTAACTCTTTTGCCTTGAAAATTTTTGAAAAAATGGTATGATAGTAACAAGCTATTTTTTTTAAGAGAAGAGAAAGGGGAACAATGGAGAAAATCAGTTTAGAATCTCCTAAGACGGGGTCGGACCTAGTTTTGGAAACACTTCGGGACTTAGGGATTGATACTATTTTTGGTTATCCTGGTGGTGCGGTCTTACCTTTGTATGATGCGATATACAATTTTAAAGGTATTCGCCACATCTTAGGACGCCATGAGCAAGGTTGTTTGCACGAAGCTGAAGGATATGCCAAATCAACTGGAAAGTTGGGCGTTGCCGTCGTCACGAGTGGACCGGGAGCAACAAATGCCATTACAGGGATTGCAGATGCCATGAGTGATAGCGTTCCCCTTTTGGTCTTTACAGGTCAGGTTGCGCGAGCTGGGATTGGGAAAGATGCCTTTCAAGAAGCAGACATCGTGGGGATTACCATGCCAATCACTAAGTACAATTACCAAGTTCGTGAGACAGCAGACATTCCTCGTATCATTACGGAAGCTGTCCATATCGCAACGACAGGACGTCCAGGTCCAGTTGTGATTGACTTGCCAAAGGATGTATCAGCTCTAGAGACAGATTTCATCTATTCACCAGAGGTGAATTTACCAAGTTACCAACCGACGCTTGATTCAAATGACATGCAAATCAAGAAAATCTTGAAGCAATTGTCAAAAGCCAAGAAACCGGTTTTGTTAGCAGGTGGTGGTATCAGCTATGCAGAAGCTTCTAAGGAGCTCAATGAATTTGCTGAACGTTACCAAATTCCAGTAGTCACTAGTCTTTTGGGGCAAGGTACCATTGCAACAAGCCATCCACTATTCCTCGGAATGGGAGGCATGCATGGTTCTTTCGCAGCCAACATTGCAATGACTGAAGCGGACTTTATGATTAGTATTGGTTGCCGTTTCGACGACCGATTGACTGGAAATCCTAAGACCTTTGCTAAAAATGCCAAGGTTGCTCATATCGATATTGATCCAGCTGAGATTGGCAAGATTATCAGTGCAGATATTCCTGTAGTGGGGGATGCTAAGAAAGCCTTGCAGATGTTGTTGGCAGAGCCAACTGTTCATAACAATACTGAAAAGTGGATTGAAAAAGTCACTAAAGACAAGAACCGCGTTCGTTCTTATGACAAGAAAGAACGTGTGGTTCAACCTCAGGCTGTTATTGAACGCATCGGTGAGTTGACGAATGGAGATGCCATTGTTGTAACTGACGTAGGGCAACACCAAATGTGGACAGCTCAGTATTATCCTTACCAAAATGAGCGTCAATTGGTCACTTCAGGTGGCCTGGGTACCATGGGCTTCGGAGTTCCTGCAGCTATTGGAGCCAAGATTGCCAATCCAGAAAAAGAGGTTATCCTTTTTGTCGGTGATGGTGGCTTCCAAATGACCAACCAAGAGCTAGCAATCCTAAACATCTACAAGGTGCCGATTAAGGTTGTCATGTTGAATAACCACTCACTAGGAATGGTTCGCCAGTGGCAGGAATCCTTCTATGAAGGTAGAACGTCAGAGTCAGTCTTTGATACACTTCCTGACTTCCAGCTGATGGCACAGGCTTACGGCATCAAAAACTATAAATTTGATAATCCAGAGACGATAGAGAAGGATCTAGAAGTAATTCTAGAGGATGTGCCCATGTTTATCGAGGTGGACATTTCTCGTAAGGAACAGGTCTTACCGATGGTACCAGCTGGTAAGAGCAATCATGAGATGTTGGGGGTGAAGTTCCATGCGTAGAATGTTAACAGCTAGATTGCAAAACCGTTCAGGAGTCTTGAATCGTTTTACAGGTGTCCTTTCTCGTCGTCAAGTCAATATTGAGAGTATCTCAGTTGGTGCGACGGAGAACCCCAATGTATCTCGCATCACCATCATTATTGATGTAGCTTCTCATGATGAAGTAGAGCAAATCATTAAACAGCTCAATCGTCAGATTGATGTGATTCGCATTCGAGATATCACAGATAAACCACACTTGGAAAGAGAAGTTATCTTGGTAAAGGTATCTGCTCCTGCTGAAAAGCGTGCAGAAATTTTGGCCATTATCCAACCTTTCCGTGCAACAGTAGTAGATGTGGCTCCAAGCTCAATCACCATCCAGATGACGGGAAATGCTGAAAAGAGTGAAGCTTTATTGCGAGTGATTCGACCATACGGTATTAAAAATATCGCTCGTACGGGTGCAACTGGATTTACCCGTGACTAATACTCTTTGATTTTCATTGAGTATAAAATCCAGCATAAATTTGTTAAACCAGCCTATAAGGCAATAAAAATAGAAAAGAGAGAAAAACTATGGCAGTTCAAATGGAATATGAAAAAGATGTTAAAGTAGCAGCGCTTGACGGTAAAAAAATCGCCGTAATCGGTTATGGTTCACAAGGACATGCGCATGCGCAAAACTTGCGTGACTCAGGTCGTGATGTCATCATCGGTGTGCGTCCAGGTAAATCTTTTGACAAAGCAAAAGAAGATGGTTTTGACACTTACACAGTAGCAGAAGCAACTAAATTGGCTGACGTTATCATGATCTTGGCACCAGACGAAATCCAACAAGAATTGTACGAAGCAGAAATTGCTCCAAACTTGGAAGCTGGAAATGCAGTTGGATTTGCTCATGGTTTCAATATCCACTTTGAATTTATCAAAGTTCCTGCAGATGTAGATGTCTTCATGTGTGCTCCTAAAGGACCAGGACACTTGGTACGTCGTACTTACGAAGAAGGATTTGGTGTGCCAGCTCTTTACGCAGTTTACCAAGATGCAACAGGAAATGCTAAAAACATTGCTATGGACTGGTGTAAAGGTGTTGGGGCAGCTCGTGTTGGTTTGCTTGAAACAACTTACAAAGAAGAAACTGAAGAAGATTTGTTTGGTGAACAAGCTGTACTTTGTGGTGGTTTGACTGCCCTTATCGAAGCAGGTTTTGAAGTCTTGACAGAAGCAGGCTATGCCCCAGAATTGGCTTACTTTGAAGTTCTTCATGAAATGAAGTTGATCGTTGACTTGATCTATGAAGGTGGATTCAAGAAAATGCGTCAATCTATTTCAAACACTGCTGAATATGGTGACTATGTATCAGGTCCACGTGTGATTACTGAGCAAGTTAAAGAAAACATGAAAGCTGTTTTAGCAGATATCCAAAATGGTAAATTTGCAAATGACTTTGTAAATGACTACAAGGCTGGTCGTCCGAAATTAACTGCTTACCGTGAACAAGCGGCTAACCTTGAAATTGAAAAAGTTGGTGCAGAATTGCGTAAAGCAATGCCTTTCGTTGGTAAAAACGACGACGACGCATTCAAAATCTACAATTAATTCTTGTAAAGAGAGATAGAAGGCGAGTTGGGGGTACCTAACTCGTTTTTTATCTTGAACAGTATTTGAGGAGGAGACAATGCTAAGTGCAAAAGATGTGGTGAAAGCCCACAAAGTTTTGAGTGGTGTAGTAGTTGATACACCACTAGAATATGATCATTATTTATCAGAAAAATACCAAGCAAAAATTTATCTCAAAAAGGAGAATGCGCAACGAGTTCGCTCTTTTAAAATTCGTGGAGCCTATTATGCTATTTCTCAACTATCAAAAGAAGAACGTGAGCGTGGTGTAGTCTGTGCCTCTGCGGGAAATCACGCTCAAGGTGTCGCCTATACTTGTAACGAGATGAAGATTCCTGCAACGATCTTTATGCCCATCACAACACCGCAACAAAAGATTGGGCAGGTTCGCTTTTTTGGTGGAGAGTTCGTGACAATCAAGTTGGTAGGGGATACCTTTGATGCTTCTGCTAAGGCAGCACAAGAATTTACATTGACAGAAAACCGCACCTTCATCGATCCTTTTGATGATGCTCATGTTCAGGCTGGTCAAGGGACTGTAGCCTATGAAATTCTTGAAGAAGCCCGTAAAGAGTCTATTGATTTTGATACAGTACTTGTACCAGTAGGTGGTGGCGGATTGATTGCAGGCGTTTCAACTTACATCAAGGAAACCAACCCGACTATTGAAGTGATCGGGGTAGAAGCTAATGGTGCTCGCTCTATGAAAGCTGCCTTTGAAGCTGGAGGACCAGTTAAGCTCAAAGAAATTGATAAGTTCGCTGATGGGATAGCCGTACAGAAAGTTGGACAATTAACCTATGAAGCGACTCGTAAGAATGTTGAAACGCTAATTGGGGTGGACGAAGGATTGATTTCTGAAACCTTGATTGATCTTTATTCCAAGCAAGGAATTGTAGCAGAACCAGCCGGAGCTGCCAGCGTTGCAGCCTTGGAAGTTTTATCAGACTATATCAAAGGCAAGACGATTTGTTGTATCATTTCTGGAGGAAATAACGATATCAACCGTATGCCAGAGATGGAAGAACGTGCCTTGATTTACGATGGAATCAAGCATTACTTTGTAGTGAATTTCCCACAACGTCCAGGAGCTCTACGAGAGTTTGTAAATGACATTTTGGGTCCAAATGATGACATCACTCGTTTTGAATACATCAAACGAGCAAGCAAGGGGACAGGCCCTGTATTGATTGGGGTAGCTCTTGCCAATAAGCATGATTATGCTGGATTGATTCATCGAATGGAAAAGTTTGACCCATCTTATATTAATTTGAATGGGAACGAAACGTTGTATAATATGTTAGTTTAAGCTAAAATAAAATTATTATCATATTATTTGCGTAATGGTAATGATGGTGCTATAATGAGGGTGACGAAAGGGGGAGATTCCCATGGTTTTACAAATTTTACTTATTTTATTGTTTTTAGTGGTGATTGCATCAGTGATTATGGTTAGTTCTGTGTATGTGGTTCGACAACAATCTGTCGCTATCATAGAACGCTTTGGTAAATACCAAAAGTTGAGCAATAGTGGTATTCATTTACGAGCTCCTTTTGGGATTGATAGGATTGCGGCAAGAGTTCAACTACGCTTGTTGCAAAGTGAGATTGTTGTAGAGACAAAGACGCAAGATAATGTATTTGTAACGATGAATGTAGCAACTCAGTATCGAGTAAATGAAAACAATGTCACAGATGCTTATTATAAATTGATGCGTCCAGAAGCCCAAATTAAATCCTATATTGAGGATGCTTTGCGTTCATCCGTACCAAAGCTAACCCTAGATGAGTTGTTTGAGAAGAAGGATGAAATCGCCTTAGAAGTTCAAAAACAAGTGGCTGAAGAAATGTCTACGTATGGGTATATCATTGTCAAAACGCTGATTACTAAGGTTGAACCTGATGCTGAAGTAAAACAATCAATGAATGAAATTAACGCGGCTCAACGTAAGAGAGTTGCGGCGCAAGAGCTTGCTGAAGCAGATAAGATTAAAATCGTGACCGCAGCAGAAGCTGAAGCAGAAAAAGATCGCCTACATGGTGTAGGGATTGCAGAGCAGCGTAAAGCAATTGTTGACGGACTAGCTGATTCTATCCAAGAGTTAAAGGGAGCCAATGTTGAGCTAACTGAAGAACAAATCATGTCTATCCTATTAACGAACCAGTATTTAGATACGTTGAATAATTTTGCAGATAAAGAGGGTAATAATACAATCTTCCTACCAGCAAATCCTAATGGAGTTGAGGACATAAGAACTCATATATTATCGGCTTTAAAAGCCAAATAAAAATATGCAGAATAATATAGTTACGACGAATATATGTTTTTTTATTGACAAACGAAATAAAAACGTATACAATTAAGTATTGTAAAGAATAATTTAGGAGAAGAACATGGCTAAGTCGAACTTTGAAAAAGTAGAAGCAGTTGTTGGCTGGGTTCGTGATAAGAAAATCACAGGCTACCGTATCTCTAAAGAAACGAATGCGCGTGAAATGTCTATCATTGCTCTAGCACAAGGACGCGCAAAAGTTAAAAATATTTCATTTGAAACAGCTCTTGGTTTAATCGATTTCTATGAAAAAAATCATGAAAAATTTGAAGATTAAACTGTGGTCACAGGCAGATTCCTGAATCGAGTCTGCCTTTTTCTTTACAAATACAAACTAAAAAGACTGCATTCCTTATGCAGTCTTTGTTTATTAGCTGAGATAACGTTGAAGAAATTCTTTTGTCCGTTCTTCTTTAGGGTTCGTGAAGAGGTCTTCTGGTTTGCCTTCTTCAGCAATGACGCCCTTATCCATAAAGATGACACGGTGAGAGACATCGCGGGCGAACTCCATTTCGTGGGTTACGACGATCATGGTCAAGCCTTCTTGAGCCAAATCCTGCATAATTTTGAGGACTTCTCCAACCATTTCAGGGTCAAGGGCAGATGTTGGTTCGTCGAAGAGAATGGCATCAGGATTCATGGAGAGAGCGCGGGCGATAGCCACGCGTTGTTTTTGACCCCCCGAGAGTTGTTTAGGCTTGGCTTGCCAGTAACGTTCTCCCATACCAACTTTTTCGAGATTCTCTTTGGCAATTTTTTCAGCTTCAGAGTGGTCGCGTTTGAGGACAGTCGTTTGGGCAACGATAGTATTTTCAAGGACATTCAGATTTTCAAAGAGATTGAAAGATTGGAAAACCATACCGAGCTTTTCACGATAATGGGTGAGGTTATAGCCTTTTTCTAAGACATTTTCTCCTCGATAGAGAATCTCTCCCTCTGTAGGTGTTTCTAGTAAATTAATTGAACGAAGGAAGGTTGATTTTCCGCTTCCAGAGCTCCCGATGATGGAAATAACCTCTCCTTTATGGACGGTGAGAGAAATGTCTTTTAGCACTTCGTTTTGCCCATAGGATTTTTTGAGGTGTTTGATTTCAAGGATTGGTTGTGTCATTTTTTCAAATCCTCCGTTTGCATTTGGTTAGCACCTGTAGTGTAAGTATCCATGTCCATACGATGTTCGATGAAGCGTAGGATACGGGTCACAGTAAAGGTGAGGACAAAGTAAATCACGGCGATGATGGTAAAGGTCTGGAAGTATTGATAGGTTTGTGTTGCTACAGTATTTCCTGAGAAATAAAGCTCAACAACTGAAATAACGTTCAATACAGAGGTATCTTTGATATTGATGACAAACTCATTACCAGTCGCAGGTAGAATATTACGGACAACCTGAGGTAGGACAATCTTACGCATGGTTTGATTGTGGGTCATACCAAGAGCAGTTGCAGCTTCAAACTGTCCTTTGTCAACTGCTAGAATACCACCACGAACGATCTCTGTCATGTAGGCACCTGTGTTGATTGAGACGATGAAGATAGCGGCTAGTGTGCGGTCAAGGTTGATACCGAAAGCTTGAGCAGTTCCATAGTAGATAACCATAGATTGAACAATCATCGGTGTACCACGGAAGATCTCGATATAGACATTGAGAATCCAACCGACTAGTTTCTGTAGGGCGTACATTGCCTTGTTCTCAGATAGTGGAGCGGTACGGAAGACCCCGATTGCAAGTCCGATAAGGAGACCTGTGATGGTTCCGATAATGGAGATTAGGAGTGTGATACCAGCACCACGCAAGAGTTGTTGCCAGTTTTCAGAAAGGATCTTAGCGACTTGGCTAAAGAAACTACTTTCTTCCTCTGTTGTTGTAGACTCCACAGGTTGCTCTTTGATCATACGATCCATGAGGGCTACTTGTTCATCCTTAGAGATGGTTTCGATGCTCGCATTGATTTGGCTGATGCGATTGTCATCTTTACGAAGTCCAATGGCAATAGCTGTATCTTCTTCGCCAGTTTTGAAACCTGGTTGGGGTTGGATCATTTTGAACTTAGCGTTGGCAGACTCAGCGGTCAGTGCTTCAGGTCGTTCAGAAACATAGGCATCAATGACACCAGCCTCCAGAGCTTGACGCATCTGAGCGAAGTCACCCATAGCTGTTTCTTTTTTGGCACCTGGAATTTGGGAAATCAGGTCATAAAGGTAAACACCTTGTTGAGAAGTGATTTTTGCTCCGTTAAAGTCTTCCAAAGACTTGGCATTCGCATAGGCAGAGTCCTTTTTTACCAATAGAACTGGTTCGCTAGTATAGTAACTGCTTGAAAAAGCAATTTCTTGTTTGCGTTCAGCGGTTGGGCTCATACCGGCTATGATCATATCGATTTTGCCAGAAGTAAGGGCTGGAACAAGTCCTTCCCATTTGGTTTTCACGACCAATGGTTCCTTGCCTAGGTCTTTGGCAATCTTTTTAGCAATTTGAACATCGTAGCCGTTGGCATATTGGTTGGTGCCGTCGATTTTGACGGCGCCGTTACTATCGTCGTCTTGGGTCCAGTTGAAGGGAGCGTAAGCTGCCTCCATTCCGATGCGTAAATATTCGTCGGCTTGGACTTGGCTAACTAGTCCTAAGCTAAGGGCTAGGCTAGCAAGGATAGATAAGCATAATTTTTTCATGTTTTCTCCTATTTCTAGTCTAAAAATGACTCTCTCTATTGTATCTAAAAATAGTGAGATTTTCAATACAAGTAAGCCTTTACTTATAAAAAATGATATAATGGTAAAAAGATTGAAAGGGAACCGATTATGAAAAAAAGATGGCTGTTGGCTTTGGTATTTGCTTATTTATTATTTATACCGAGCCTGGTTTTTGCAGTAGACTTTGATATCTTATCCTATCAGGGTGATTTGAATATTCATGCAGATAATACTGCAATTTTTAAGGAAACAATTACCTACCGCTTTGAAGATGATTATAATGGTCAGTTAGTTGGACTCGGAAAAGCTGGGAAAATGCCAGAAGGATTTGACATTGATCCAGACCCAACTGTTCAGGTCTCTAAAAATGGAAGAATTGTTCAAAATGCTTCCTTCTATACTATGGAGGAAGAGGATGGCTACAAGGTAAAAATTTATAATGCTGGCTATGCCGGAGATACTGTTCGGGTAACGGTTACCTGGAAACTAACAAACCTTCTCTTCTTATATAAGGATATCGCAGAGTTAAATTGGCAGCCCTTGACAGATAGTACTGGAGATATCAAAGAGATTGAGTTTAAGGTTAGCTCTGATACTCCAGCAGAAAAACTCTATTTTCATGCAGGCCAACTCCTAAGGGACTCTAGTGTTGAAAAAGCAAATAATCTCTATCATGTAAAGATGAAAGATCTTCCTAGAAAGAGACAAATCGAATTACACGCATACTGGCCGAGAAGTGTTTTTGCAGGAGCTCCAGATCAAGGATTAGAGGAAGAACGTTTAACCGATTTTAACCGGATTGAAAGCAATATAGCGACAGAAAAAGCGCAAAGTGAGATTCTGATGAAATGGGTCTTCCCGGTCATTTTTGTGAGTCTCTTGCTTCCAATTCCTATCTTTTATAGAATGTTTCGTCAGAGTACAAGCATTAAAAAGGTCTTTCCAAAAGATCACAGGCTTTATGAGCCACCGATGGATTTGCCTCCAATGGTTTTAGCAGAAGCAGTGTATTCAACTTCCTTAGAGGAAGTCAATCCCCTAAACAAATCAGGGTTTGGTAAATTTACTTTTGAACGTTTGATTCAGGCAACCTTGTTGGATTTAGTAGATCGAGGCCATTTATCTATTTTCCAAGGGGATGAGGAACCTTATGTGCGCATTATCAGTGAAAAGGGGTTGTCCAATTTTGAGAAGGAATGTCTGCGCATGACTTTGTCAAACAAGAAAGAATTGGCTATTTCAGAGCTCTTCCCTGATTACCAAGTTTCATCTTCCCTTTACCGTGGTGCCAAAGAGTCAGATGAAAAACATATCCGAGAAACAGGCTCGCGTCTCAAACGCTCCTTTGAAGGAAGACTTCAACGCATTCAGTCTTGTGTCAAGGATAAGGTCCATGTACTTCGTATTCCCAGCTATTATCGTCCCTTGACAAGCGGGGAACGTCGCCTTGCTCTCGGGATGCGAGTTTGTTCAGCCATAACAGCTCTAGGTGGACTGCTATTCTTTTACTATAGTTGGCAGACTCACGGTTTCTTCTCAATTCCTTTCCTTCTCTTGGGGTTGACAGGGCTGATAGCAAGTTTTTGGGTTCATTTTGCGATGCGAGGCGCCTATCGTGATGGAGTTCTAACAGAGGAAGGAGCGGAAATCTTCTATCTCTGGACTAGTTTTGAAAATATGCTTCGTGATATCGCTCATCTGGATCAGGCAGAACTGGAGAGTATCGTTGTTTGGAATCGTCTACTGGTCTATGCGACTCTCTTTGGTTATGCCAAGAAGGTGAGCAAGTTAATGAAAGTCCGCCATATTCAGCTTGATAATCCAGATTTGAATCTTTATGTAGCCTATGGTTGGCACACACAGTTCCATGCTTCAACTGCACAAATCAAGCAATACACAGCTGTTGCAAATACAGCTAGCAACTACTCGGTATCTTCTGGAAGTGGAAGTTCGGGTGGAGGATTCTCAGGAGGTGGTGGCGGTGGCAGCATCGGCGCCTTCTAGAAAAAATCTATCGCAACATACGAAATTATGCTATAATAGAGGACAGAAAAAGGAGTAATGTATGTATTTTATTGAAATTTTGAAGTCAATCTTTTTTGGGATTGTTGAAGGAATTACAGAATGGTTGCCCATTTCAAGTACTGGCCACTTGATTTTAGCTACAGAGTTAGTTCCGTATAAAGATCAAAATGAAGCTTTCATGTCCATGTTTAAGGTAGTCATCCAGCTTGGTGCCATTTTAGCAGTTATGGTCATTTACTTCAACAAGCTTAATCCCTTCAAACCTGGTAAAACCAAGGTCGAAGTTCGTCGAACTTGGCAGTTGTGGTCAAAAGTCTTGGTTGCGACCTTGCCTTTGCTATTGGTCTTTAAATTAGATGATTGGTTTGATGCCAACTTCCATAACATGGTTTCAGTTGCGATCATGTTGATTATCTATGGTGTTGCCTTTATCTATCTTGAAAAACGAAATAAGGCGCAAGCCATTGAACCAACAGTAACAGAGTTAGACAAGTTGCCTTATAAAACAGCCCTTTACATTGGGCTCTTCCAAGTCCTCGCCCTCTTCCCAGGAACGAGCCGTTCAGGTGCGACTATCGTTGGTGGGTTGTTGAATGGAACAAGTCGATCTGTCGTAACAGAGTTTACCTTCTATCTCGGAATTCCTGTTATGTTCGGAGCCAGTGCTTTAAAGATTTTCAAATTTATTAAAGCAGGTCAACTTTTGAGTTTTGGACAACTGTTCTTGCTCTTGGTTGCTATGGGTGTTGCCTTTGCAGTCAGCATGGTTGCCATTCGTTTCTTGACCAGCTATGTGAAGAAACACGACTTTACACTCTTTGGTAAATACCGTATCGTACTCGGTAGTGTCTTGTTGCTCTATAGTTTTGTGCGTTTGTTTGTATAAGTTGAAAATAGAATAAAATAGGATAGTTCTCCAAAAAAACATTTGAGGAACTATCCTATTTTTTTAATTATTTAGCTTATTTTTTATTACCTTATTATGTCACCTTGTCCTACGTTTATCCAAGGCTTTAAAAGTAAACGAAAAGATTGTATTTAATTTGATTGACTTAAAATTTCTTGGATCAAAGATTCATCAAAAATATCTAAGCCGATGGATTGAAGCATAAATTGTAAAAAATAGATACGATCAACTATTTTTTCGGAAGAATTTTCAAAAATACTTCCTTCTACCCAAAAGTTAGTCAAAAGCAAGATTGTCTCGGCCGCTTCATTAGGGAAGGGGATGGGTTGAATGGACTGATCTTCTATTCCTTTTTTTATAATATCTGCAATAAGGGGAGTTCCTATACGCAGATTGTAACGGATAATAGTCAGCATGAACTCTGCATCAAGAGGCGCGTGATTCAACATTTCGTAGTTAGTTTTCTGACTTTTTAAACTAAACTGAAAGATTTCTTTGAGCTGTTCTATTCCAGTTAAATGACTGGTGGATTCAAGCCAGTCTAGCAATTCCTTTTCCATCAATTGATAACGCTGTTTTAAAACTGCAAAAAGAATTTCATCTTTTGATTGAAAATGGTGATAAATGGCTCCTTTTGAAATACTAGCTGTTTGCGCTATGTTTTGTACACTTGTTTTTTCATAGCCGTTGTGAATAAAAAGCTGTGAAGCTGTTGATAAAATTTTTTCAATCATTGCTTGAGATTTTTCTGTTTTTGCGACCATTAAGTTCCTTCTCTCTGTTTTATTAAATTTATTTTATCAAAAAAAGAAGAAAAGGTAATATTTGAGCAGTCTAACAAGTCTCCTTCTTAAGAAAACCACTCTACTTTTTTAATTTTGCTTCTATACGTTTGATGTGATACAAGTTTGAGAGAACTGAAATCCCACCGATGGCCATTATTCCTAAACCATTCCGAGGACTAAACAAAGTAGTGATGAGCCCACCAGTGATTGTAGCATACCCACATTTCACTCCCAAACGAGAATGTCTGATACCACTCTCTCCTTGTGTTAATCGATAAAATTGTTCTTTTTGCTGAATTATTTGCTTTTTAATGGCTTCGTGATGACGTATTTGTTGTTGACGTACTCGTTGATTTTGTTTTGCAACATAATCGATTGTTTTTTCTAGCATAGATTTTTTCATGTTAATTCCTTTCTTTAAAAACCGACCGGTCGGTACTTCTATATTTTCTAGTTTAACAAATAAAAATGAAGGTGTCAACACCTACCACTTATGAGAAAAAGTTTTTTTACTAGGAACTATTTGAAATCTATCTCACATTTTTAGTTTTAAGTGTTGGAGTTAATACTTAATTAAAACCAACTGCCCCTTTTCATTAATAAACTGTCAAAAAATATTGTAGTCCAAGTATATGCGTGGGAATATTCCTTTAAATTTATAGTATATATCCTAGTACAAATGCGGTAGGGCACCAAACTAAACTATATTTCCCAAAAGCATTCAGTTTTCTAGTAAAAGAGAGAGGGAATAAGAGTAAGAGGCTTTCTTGAATTAGGAATTATTAGAGTCTAAAAGGGGAATAATACTGACACAGTCTGCTGAATGTTGGTCAGCAATTTAAGATAGTACCTCAGACTGTTTTAGTGGTTAGCTATCACGCTCTAAGAATTATTTTTAAAACAGAATGAGGCTGAAAAACTTTTGTTCCAACCTCATTTGATTTAAACCAATGAATCCCTTCAAGGATTTAAAATCCTGTCACTGTAATTCCTAGTAAACGGATACCTTTTTCTTTTTCAGCTAGCTCTTCGTAGAGTTGAAGGGCAGTTTGAGAAATCTGACTAGCGTCCTGTGTTGCTTGTGGAAGGCTTTTTCGTCTAGTCAGAGTGGAGAAGTCAGCATATCGTATTTTTAGGATAATGATTTTTCCAGCTTTGCCTTGTTGGCTGAGATTGTGAGCTACCTTTTCTGAGAGAAGAGTCAGCTCTTTTTTGATGTCTTCTTCTACTTGCAGAATCTTCCCATAGGTTTTCTCCTTGCCAATGGACTTACGAATGCGATCGGACTTGACTGGAGAATTGTGAATACCACGAGCTTTTCTATAAAGGTCAAAACCGAGTCTGCCAAAGCGATCAATTAAAGTAACTTCTGAGACGTCCAATAAGTCTGCACCAGTATAAATGCCCATTTCATGAAGCTTTTCTACTGTTTTCTTACCAACACCATGAAATTTAGCAATATCCATTTGTTTGAGAAATTCTTGGGCTTGATTAGGTAGAATCACTGTCAAACCATGTGGCTTCTGATAATCACTGGCCATTTTAGCTAAGAATTTGTTATAAGAGACGCCTGCAGAAGCAGTCAGGTGTAGTTCCTGCCAGATATCCTCTTGGATGAGGCGGGCTATTTTGACAGCAGACTTGATACCGAGTTTATTTTCCGTCACATCTAAGTATGCCTCGTCAATACTCATAGGTTCAATCAAATCAGTGTAGCGTTTAAAAATAGCACGAATCTCAAATCCCACAGTTTTGTATTTTTCATAATTTCCAGAGATAAAGACAGCTTGGGGACAGCGCTCATAAGCTTCTTTAGAACTCATGGCTGAATGAACACCAAAAGCTCGTGCCTCATAGCTACAGGTAGAAACGACACCACGCCCACCTGTTTGTCTGGGATCGCTTCCGATAATGACAGGTTTGCCCTTTAACTTGGGATTATCTCTAATTTCCACCGCAGCAAAAAAGGCATCCATGTCAATATGGATGATTTTTCTGGACAGATCATTTATCAATGGAAATATGAGCATTCCAATCCCTTTCTAGTGTCATTTTCTATTTATTATACCCTTTTTTCTGAAAAAATGGGAAAGTTCAACCTGACTTTCAAAAATATAATACAGATAAAAACAAAAAAGAGACTGTATTATAAAAGAAAGCGTCTAAAATGCCGATTTTCTCTTGTTGAAATCGGTTACTGTATGGTATACTTGTCTCAAGAATGTAACAGATGACTGTTACTAGAAAAAAGAGGACATTAACATGGTTGTTAAGACAGTTGTTGAAGCACAAGATATTTTTGATAAAGCTTGGGAAGGCTTCAAAGGCGTAGATTGGAAAGAAAAAGCAAGTATTTCTCGCTTCGTTCAAGCTAACTACACACCTTACGATGGAGATGAAAGTTTCCTTGCTGGACCAACAGAACGTTCACTTCACATCAAAAAAATCGTAGAAGAAACAAAAGCACACTACGAAGAAACTCGTTTCCCAATGGACACTCGTCCAACATCTATTGCTGATATTCCTGCTGGATTTATCGACAAAGAAAATGAAGTTATCTTCGGTATCCAAAACGATGAACTCTTCAAATTGAACTTCATGCCAAAAGGTGGTATCCGTATGGCTGAAACTACTTTGAAAGAAAATGGATACGAACCAGATCCAGCTGTTCACGAAATCTTCACTAAATATGTAACAACAGTTAACGACGGTATTTTCCGTGCCTACACTTCAAACATTCGTCGCGCTCGTCACGCTCACACTGTAACTGGTCTTCCAGATGCCTACTCACGTGGACGTATCATCGGTGTTTACGCACGTCTTGCTCTTTACGGTGCAGACTACTTGATGCAAGAAAAAGTAAATGACTGGAATGCAATCAAAGAAATCGATGAAGAAACAATCCGTCTTCGTGAAGAAGTAAACCTTCAATACCAAGCATTGCAACAAGTTGTTCGCTTGGGTGACCTTTACGGGGTTGATGTTCGCAAACCAGCGATGAACGTGAAAGAAGCAATCCAATGGGTTAACATTGCTTTCATGGCTGTCTGCCGTGTGATTAATGGTGCCGCTACATCTCTAGGTCGTGTGCCAATCGTATTGGACATCTTTGCAGAACGTGACCTTGCTCGTGGTACATTTACTGAATCAGAAATCCAAGAGTTCGTTGATGATTTCGTTATGAAACTTCGTACAGTTAAATTTGCTCGTACAAAAGCTTATGACCAATTGTACTCAGGTGACCCAACCTTCATCACAACTTCTATGGCTGGTATGGGTAACGATGGTCGTCACCGTGTTACTAAGATGGACTACCGTTTCTTGAACACTCTTGACAATATCGGTAACTCTCCAGAACCAAACTTGACAGTTCTTTGGACTGACAAATTACCATACAACTTCCGTCGCTACTGTATGCATATGAGCCACAAACACTCTTCTATCCAATACGAAGGTGTAACAACAATGGCTAAAGACGGATACGGAGAAATGAGCTGTATCTCATGCTGTGTGTCACCACTTGACCCAGAAAACGAAGATCAACGCCACAACATCCAGTACTTCGGTGCTCGTGTAAACGTTCTGAAAGCCCTTCTTACTGGTTTGAACGGTGGTTACGACGATGTTCACAAAGACTACAAAGTATTTGACATCGATCCTATCCGTGACGAAGTTCTTGAATTCGAATCAGTTAAAGCCAACTTTGAAAAATCTCTTGACTGGTTGACTGACACTTACGTAGATGCTTTGAACATCATCCACTACATGACTGACAAGTACAACTACGAAGCTGTTCAAATGGCCTTCTTGCCAACTAAACAACGTGCTAACATGGGATTCGGTATCTGTGGATTTGCTAACACTGTTGATACATTGTCAGCTATCAAGTACGCTACTGTTAAACCAATTCGTGATGAAAATGGCTACATCTACGATTATGAAACAATCGGTGAATACCCACGTTGGGGTGAAGATGACCCTCGTTCAAACGAATTGGCAGAATGGTTGATCGAAGCTTACACAACTCGTCTACGTAGCCACAAACTATACAAAGACGCAGAAGCTACAGTATCTCTTTTGACAATCACATCTAACGTTGCTTACTCTAAACAAACTGGTAACTCACCAGTCCACAAAGGTGTATACCTCAACGAAGATGGTTCTGTGAACTTGTCTAAACTTGAATTCTTCTCACCAGGTGCTAACCCATCTAACAAAGCTAAAGGTGGCTGGTTGCAGAACTTGAACTCACTTGCTAGCCTAGACTTTGGTTACGCAGCTGACGGTATTTCATTGACAACTCAAGTTTCTCCACGTGCTCTTGGTAAGACTCGTGACGAACAAGTGGATAACTTGGTAACAATCCTTGATGGTTACTTCGAAAACGGTGGACAACACGTTAACTTGAACGTTATGGACTTGAACGATGTTTACGAAAAGATCATGTCAGGTGAAGACGTTATCGTACGTATCTCTGGATACTGTGTAAACACTAAATACCTCACACCAGAACAAAAAACTGAATTGACACAACGTGTCTTCCACGAAGTTCTTTCAATGGATGACGCATTGAGCTAAGATAGTATAAAGAAAACTAGCCTGAAGGCTAGTTTTTTTGTTACTGAGATTTTGATAATTTTAAAACAAGGAATATTATAGTTTTTATTCTCAGAGAGAAGAGATAAATTACTTCTATATAAAATATAGCTTTTTCTGCCTTACTGCAGGTGTCATAGAATTGACTAAAAAGGATTGAATTCTACAAAATATAGACTTCAATCCTTTTTTAAAATATACTATCTAGCTTGAAGAGTAAATGACATATACTTTAGTCGTTATCTTCTTCTTTACGTTTGAATAGTGTAAGACCTAAGGCTGCAAATAGAGCTAGAGCACCAGTTACTGCTACAGAGTGATTGTTTTCTGTTCCTGTATTTGGTAATACTTTGGTATTATCAACAGTAGATTGCTCAGTATTTGCATGGTTTTGTTGACTATCTTGACTTAATTGGTCAGTATTATTTGGAGTGGTTGCAGTAGTAGCAGCTGTTCCTATTCTTACAATTTCATCAGTAGGTGTAATTGTAACTGTAGAAGAGAGAATGTTGCTAGAAATAATCTGTCCTTTATCATCAAAAACTTCTTCGATAATGATTGTACGAAGACCAGCTTTTCCTGGGGCTACAATCATTTTTGTTCCATTGGCTAATGTATCATCATAAATAGATTGAATACCATAAGGGATAGAAAGTTCAATAGTTCTCTGAACTGTTCGAGTTAGTGGCTTGGTTCCAACTAATACAATCTGGTTGACAGGCTGAGTTTGTTCGTCAGAGATAACACGAGACGAGATCACAGTATTGTTTCGGTTGTCAATAGTATCTTCGTGAACAATAGTTCTGACACCTTTAACACCAGGGGTTTGAATCTCTTCTTCTCCAACAAATAGCTTGTCAGAAGGAACTTTAACGATATCAAAATCAATATCCTGTTTCTCAGTTCTTTGAGTAGTTACAGTAAGTGGTTTTGTTCCCACAAGTACGATCTGTTTGACAGGCTCGGTTTGTTCGTCAGAGACAACACGAGACGAGATCACAGTATTGTTTCGGTTGTCAATAGTATCTTCGTGAACAATAGTTCTGACACCTTTAACACCAGGGGTTTGAGTCTCTTCTTCTCCAACAAATAGCTTGTCAGAAGGAACTTTAACGATATCAAAATCAATATCCTGTTTCTCAGTTCTTTGAGCAGTTACAGTGAGTGGTTTTGTTCCAACTAATACAATCTGTTTGACAGGCTGAGTTTGTTCGTCAGAGATAACACGAGACGAGATCACAGTATTGTTTCGGTTGTCAATAGTATCTTCGTGAACAATAGTTCTGACACCTTTAACACCAGGCGTTTGAGTCTCTTCTTCTCCAACAAATAGCTTGTCAGAAGGAACTTTAACGATATCAAAATCAATATCCTGTTTCTCAGTTCTTTGAGTAGTTACAGTAAGTGGTTTTGTTCCCACAAGTACGATCTGTTTGACAGGCTCGGTTTGTTCGTCAGAGACAACACGAGACGAGATCACAGTATTGTTTCGGTTGTCAATAGTATCTTCGTGAACAATAGTTCTGACACCTTTAACACCAGGGGTTTGAGTCTCTTCTTCTCCAACAAATAGCTTGTCAGAAGGAACTTTAACGATATCAAAATCAATATCCTGTTTCTCAGTTCTTTGAGCAGTTCTAGTAAGTGGTTTTGTTCCCACAAGTATGATTTGCTTAATAGGTTTAGTAGTGATACTATCAGAAACTTGTTCTCTTGAAATGAGATCATTTGTATCATTATCACGGATTTCTCGATAAGAAACAGTACGGATTCCTTTGACACCAGGAGTTTTGATGACAGAATCACCAACTAGAATAGTATCATCGTTTACATATTCTGTTTCGAAATCGACATCAAACTGATCAAATGCTCCAATAGCTTTGGAAGTTCGTGTACCAACATGGACAATACGGCTTTGCGGTGCCGTAGTTACATTTTCATCAGTAAATGTATACTGCGTATCGTTCTTCAAACCAATTGGAAGGTTTTCGTAGCGATAAGTCATCTCAGTTGTTTGAGTTTGGTTTTTAGTGTCAGTGTAACTATACGTTTTAGTGGCTGTCATAATTTTGCCATCTGTGGTTGTATAGTCTGCTCGAAGCAAGCCAGGAATGCGATCATTATCAGTAGCTTCTCGAATATTTGTTGTTGCATAGAAGTATCTGAGACCATAGTTTAGGATATCGGTTCCACTTGATTTCTCATAAGCAGAGTTATCGACACCAGTCGCATAGGTATTTACAGTTTTCGTTCCAGCTACACCAGGAGTTTTCTCAATGCTAGTTCCAGCTGCAATAGTTTTATCGTTCACGTAGATTGTCTCATATGGAACAGTCTCTTCTGAACTGTTGATTAAACTAGGGGAACTTGTTGAAAAACGACTAACTCCCATATTGAATTGAGTGCTATTCTTTTCCTTGTTAGGAGTAAGGCGTTCGGTTGCAGGCTTATAGATCGCATTGCCAAGTGGATCGGTTTTCGTATCGGTAGTAGAAGCTGTGATTTCTGATTCGGAAGTGAAGGTATTGTTTTCAGTATATCGAACCAGGTGATTGGTTTCTAATACACGGATTGGCAAATCAACATTGTTAGCATAACTAATATTAGAAATTTTAATATCGTTTCCAATAAAAGCTAATGGTTGAGTTCGACTAAGTGTATTTGGAAGGTTGCTTGGAGTTCGAGTTGTATTAATACCAAAGCCAAGTCCAGGTTGCACCAAAGTACCATTATTTCCATTTAAACTAATTAACGGCGTTTGCGTTGCGGCGTTCTTAGCTAAAGTTTGCGTGATTTCACCAAAATCTAAATTATTATCCTTAAAAAGAATACCTTCTGCATTAGTTGTAATAGAAATGATAGGCATTGTTTTTTGTTTTCCAATGATGCCCGGTCTAGTACTCATGAAGGTTCGTTTGACTTTAATGTCATTGTTTTGGAAAACAACAGATCCGCGGAACTTATCTTGGTTAGCACGAATTTTTGAATCTGCGACATTAAAATTACTAGTCGATTCAGCGATTGTAATAGCAGATAAATCTTTATTTGGATCACCATAAAGTTCTTCAAGCTCGACTTTATTATTACTAATGTTGATGGAACCAGAACCATATCCCAATCCGTTTGCAAATTTACTTGTATCAGATAATGTAGCTGTTCCCCTAATATTGTCATTAGAAGAGTTAATCATCTTAATCAAATCGTTTGCTGAGTGTCCAGTGATTTGATTGTTTTTTATATTTAGTACATAGTTTAGATAAGGCTCTTGCATACGAACCAAGATAGCATTTGTATTGTAGTCTTGGTTTGTAGCGGTTCTACCTGATGAATCCAAATCTTGAATGCGGTTATTACTAATTTCAAAATAACCGACGGCTCCGTCTGCACTCAAGTCCTGAGATTTTTCATTCGTTTGCAAATGAATCGCTTCATACTGGAGGTAATCATGACCATGTGTGAATTTTCCGTCAACTTTCAAGTCATCTCGTACTAGACGATTTGTTTTATCTTGTGTGACAACGTTGTTTCGAATGACAACATTTTCCATTTTAAAGTTTCGGTTGTATACAGAGATACCTAACAAGCGATCTCCGTATGAAATGTTGTTTTCGATTAAAATTCGGTCACCGTCGTGAATATCTAAACCTTTACGATAGTTATAGGTACTCGTATTGTTTCGGAAAACAATTCCATTATTGTAGGATCCAGCCTCTGAAGCGAAACCATAACCTGTACTTCCGTTTAATTTGTGTCCATTTTCAGAAGTGGTTGTTCCTTCAATAAGGATATTGGTTTGGTAAGAGAATTGAACTCCAGCCACTCGGTTATTGTGAGTATTACTGTTTAATACTTTATTGTTTTCACCTAAGTTTAGACTGCTGAAAGTATAACCAGGAGCTTTTCCAGCAATCAAATTACTCACAGAACGAGGACGTCCCCAACCAGGTAGAGAGATATTTGAGACACTGTTATATGATGACCCGAAACGGATACCAGCTTTGTTAGCTCCACTCGCTTCAACGTTCTCAACAGTTACATTATCAGAATCATTGATAAGGACGCTATCGACTTTTCCATAGTAGGGCATTCCTTTGACGTAGAAGCCATCATGTTGTTCTCCAAAAGCTTCTTTTAAGTTTTGGATAGAAACAGATAAATCTTTCACAAGGAATCCATTTTGATTTTCAACTAGCAAAACAGCATGGTTGCGATTGTCAGTATCATTCTCGTTGCTATCCCAAGGATTTCCTAGCTGAACTAAATTTGTTTTTAATACGGTTGTTCCTGGACCGTCTCCAAAGAGACCGGTTACATTTGAGTGCTCTGAATCGATTTTAATTTGATTAAAGGAGCCACTTTCGCTTTTGCGATAGATAGGCAACGCAATACCTGTGAGATTCTCCCCATTAGAACTGATATAACGAACAAGTCCTTCCGAGTCTACACGAAGATTTTGATATTCTTCTTTTGTAACATGCGAAAGATCCTGAACACCATCAATTCGTCCTTTTTGTATAGGCATAGGGACACCTGATCCGTATGTTAAAATTTTATAGTGATCAATTTCGCCTTTATCACGAGCCACATTGACAATTCCAGAAAGTTTGACGGCAACACCAGTATGTTGTGTACCATCTGGATCAGCCATTACAATTTCATTTGCTGCTTTTAGTGCTTTATTAACAGCGAGAGTATCATCTTGGTTATCAGCTACATTCAAGCCGAAATCAGTAGCATTGACATAGTACCATTTGTTTTTATGATCATAGTGAACATCATACTCAATGCCTTCAACAGTTGGTTTTGAAACAACGGTTCTTACATCTTCTGTGATGGCATCTTGAATTTTCTTTGATTGGTTTTCTTTTGGTATTTCAGGAATGGCTTTTGCTTTGATTGCATCCTCGTCAGCTTTTACTTCTGGTTTTAGAGCGGGTTCGATAGATTCAGCGGGCTCAGTCGGTATAGATTCTTTTGGCTGACTTTTATTTTTTCCCGCAGATGTGGATGCGCTTACACTTCGGAATCCACTTCGTCCTATTTGTTTACTATCTGCTGGCTCTGCTGGCTTCGTAGGAGTTTCAGTTACAGTGCTAGCACTATCGGATATATTGGAAGAAGGAGTAGTAGACTGTTCAGTCACTGAACTAGGATTATTACCATTCTCAGCAGAATTTGGAGTATTTCCGTCTTCATTGGTTTTTTCAATCGTTGAAGATGTAACTGTAGTCGGTTGTAGCATTTCTGAAGTGTCTCCCCCAACTTCATTAGCGGCTACGTTATTGACTAATAAGGCTGAAGTAACAATTCCGATTGAAACAGCAACCCAGTGCTTCTTTACTTTACGTAACTTTTTCATAAAAATATAATTCCCTTTTTATATTAAATAGTTTGACCGCAATTATTCATAATAATTTATATTTAGTTTCTCCTACAAACAACTATAATAATATATAAAAATATATTGCAGCCTTTTTATTTTAACAAATCAAGTAGTTTGAGTCAAGAAATTAAACTAGAAAATTAGAAAAAAATACAGATTATTTAATGAATAAAATTATTTCATTTGCAAAATAATTACAATAGCGTTAAATCGCTTGACAAAG